>CACZXG010000010.1 GCA_902785055.1 uncultured Lachnospiraceae bacterium | reverse complement strand
GGAAGCATATCTGGCGTCATGACCGGGTTGTTCTCGTATTTGACATAATTCATGCCGTCGCCAAAAGCCAGGCACTGCGTCTGGCGGTAATAGGTTCTTTCCCCTTCCGCGTTAGTCTTCTCTTCCACCCCGGTATAGATGAGCAGATGCCTGCCGTCCGGCGCTGTGATCGCGCTGCCTGAAAAGACGCCGAAGTTATCGTACCATGTATCCGGCGCAAGCGCCGCCGGCAGTCTCTTCCAGTTCAGCATATCCTCCGATACCAGATGCCCCCAGTGCATGGAATCCCAATGCGTCGAATAAGGATTGTACTGATAAAACAGGTGATACTGTCCGTCAAAATAGGAAAAGCCGTTCGGGTCATTGAGCCATCCCACTGTCGGTGTGACGTGATAGACCGGTCTCTCCTCCTCTGTGATCTGCGTTCCGTATTCCGCCTCATATTCTCTGGCTTTTTTCAACCGATCACTTTCCATCTCTCTCTCCTTTCAGATATTCGTAAGCAGGCTTGTACTTTTTCTCAATGCGGTCATAATCCTTCGGACCGGGATCCTTGATCCTCCTGATGTCCATATTGTGGGTCAGGTCCGCCAGCTTCACTTTCCTGGCAAGCGGGTTCTTCCCGATCTCCTTCACATAATCCATATAAGGCACTCCGCCCGCATGTGTCATGAGCGCTACGGCGTCTGCGATCTCGTCCCCGAATATTTCACGAATTTCTTCGACTGTGACATCCGTGTCCTCTACGGTATCGTGCAGATACCCCACGACCTTCTCCTTGGGAGTATCCAACATCGCCGCCACTGCCTCGGGATGTGAAAAATAGTCATTTCCGGCTTTATCCACCTGCCCCGCGTGAGCCAGTTTCGCGATCAGCCTTGCGGCTGCGATCATTTCTTCTCCTGTCACCGGTTCTCTCTCCTTTCCTCGGATCCCGACGCCGGTCTCATCCTCCAAACACCGTCCCGTCAAAAGCCTCATCCAGCTTGATGCCGTTCACAGTCTGGCCATCACTTGTCTCTACTTTGAAGCGGAAGGCTTCTCCGACTTCCATGTCATCCGTCCGCATGTCAACGGTGTCAGTGCCGTTTGTCCTCCAGAAATTCAGTTTAGTTCCGGCCGGAATCTCCTTCTCCTCGCCTGTCGCTTCTTCTTTCGAAAGGTCCACTACTTCCGCCTTCACAGGCACAAGGGTGGTGAGCGTGATATCCGCGTCAATCTCGTATAAATCTGTCAGCGGAGCGGGCATTCCGTCCTCTCCCGCCTTGTAGAAGCGGCGGCCGCTGTATGTGCTCATAAGCTGCATTCTCGTGCCGAGCGCGAATTTCGAGGGGTCGATCAGCGGATAACGCTCGCTAAAGCTCTGTTCCAAGCTGTACTCTCCGTCCACATATTCCGGATGGAAGGCAGACGCGAAGCCGGTTCCATCCATCTTTCCAACGAGCGACGGAACATTGTCTTTGATCGCAAACACAGTCAGCTCCGGATAATCGTTATCTGTTCCGGTCACCACATATACATAATTTCTTCCGTCTTCTGTGTGCACAAAGCTCGGCTGCATGCTGAAACAGTACTGCTCCGCCGTGCAGACCTGATCTCCCACAGAAACCTGAATGCCGGAATACTCGTAGATCTCGTTTCCCTCTTCGTATGTGCCGGTCACCGACAGTTTCTCGTCGCTGCCGTCTCCGTCCAGATCCACTGTCATCTCCGTATACGGGTTCAAAGGTTTCACATAACCTTCCTTGGAAGATCCGTAATTACCGGTGAAGAGAGAAGGCTCTCTGTCAAAAAATATTTTGGATTCCAGTGTTCCCATCGCGTAGGGCGCGATATCGGAAGGTGCGAAAAGGAATGTCACGCCGTCCTGATCGATCACCCACGTCAGGGCGTCCATGTTGCCCTCGTCAAAATAGTACTGCAGCATGTCTTCCGCACCGTCAACGGGAGATCCGTCCGCCTGAGCCCGAAGATATTTGGCCACAACAGGCTTCAATGCAGCCGGATCCGTAAAGACTTCCGCGAGTGTGATCTGTTCGCCGTTTTCGGGCTTGTAATTGTACCCGCTGTAACCCACGGAGCCGTGAGCCGCGCCGGGATAATACAGAGAGGTCACCTCATAGAAACTAAGGACCGACCGGTCACACCTGACCGGCACGATCTTTCCTTCCATATTTCCGACAGGAAACTCTTCCGTATCCTCTCTCTGTTCCGCTATAGCGTTCTCAGCCGCCTCTTTGATCTCCGCGAAAGTCTTCTCATACTTCTCTGCGATCACGTCATTCTCTGCTTCAATGGCTTTATTCAGATGAGGATAGTCTATGACTGCTTCTTCTGTAAGCGTTACTGTATCGTAGGAACCGCTTGCGATCAGCGTGAGGTCCTGTTCTTCCATGCGCGAATGACCCTGCAGCTTATATATGGGGCGCACGCCGCCGGACTCAGCCTCCTGAGCCTGCGTGGTCTCCTCCTGACCTACCGTAGGCTGTGCCTGCGTGGTCTCTTCCTGAGCCGCTTCGGTCTGTTCCTGAGAAGATTCTGCCTGCTCCTGCGCCGCTTCATTCTGCGCCTCCGGCTTCTGGTCCTGACCGGCCCCGCATCCCAAGAGACTTCCTGCCATTATCGCTGCGATCACCGCTGCCGCAATTATTCTTTTCATATATTTCCTGCCTCCTGTCGCATATTCTTTATAAGCTTAGGCCGCCTGCACGTTCATGGTTCTTCCAGCCCTGATACACATCTATTATAACAAGAGACCGACACATGTAAATCATAATGAATCAGCCGGGGTACACACCCCCGGCTGATTCAATTCGGTTCTCATCTTATTATTGTAAGAAAATCAACAGCAAAGAAGCGAAATTTCAGCAGGCCCCAAAATCCTTTCTGTGGTCTTTGATATACTGATATATTGTTCTTCGAGTTACTTCCCGCTTAATCAAATCGCCAATTTCGTGCTGCATTGTCTCGAGATTAAAGATTTCTGTATACTCTGTCTTCCTAATCACGGCAATCGAATCCGAATAATATAGTGTACCCTCAGGTTCCATCAGACAGAGTTCATACCCAAGCAGCTTTTTTACAGCCTTACAAGCCATACGCATTACTCCCATGCCGGAATAAGGCCAATCTTCTTCGATTTCCACATCTCCATAAGCATTTCCCTGTGTTCCATTAACCACGCTTCGATCACGGGAAGCACATATTTGGAGAAATCGCCTTTTATTAACCCCTGTTCCAGATCGATACTGCCCTGTACATCATCGTCCAGATAGTTGACATCAACAGCAGGACTGCCTGAGAATTCTTCATCCATATAGATCTCAACGTCACAGAATTCCGCAATCTTTTTCATTGCTTTCTTCCCCTGGCTATCGTAAGTACTGTTCTTCTTTTCTGAGAGTTTCTTCGCATATTCCAACAAGCGGGTTCGCTCAAGCCACTGCATTTCGTTAAACAGTTCCAACAGTTCCCTCTCCTCTGTTCCTTGAGGAATTACCATATAGTCTACAGACTTACCTCTGTCGCTGTCCTCGCAAACACCGGAAAGTAAATACTCCGGGGTCACTTCGAGTGCCGCACAGATCTGCATGATCTTCTCTGATCCCGGATTCGTGTTCTTCTTTCTCCAATCGCTGATTGTAGTCGTTGCTATTCCAGTTCGTTTGGAAAACTCCACTTGCGTCATTTTCTTTTCTTCCAAAAGATAAAAAATCCGTTGTCCTACTGTCATTACACTCACCTCTTTTTTCAGCATCGTGAATTACGGATATTGTAGCATTCAGTCGCCATATCGTCAATTACGGATTTTTCTCGTCTCACCCTCCAAATACTGTCCCATTCGGCATGCAAAATCATGATATAATAACCAAAGCAGCATGCAGATCAAACCATTACAAGGAGCCCGCCATGCCCAACGGCTTTCTACCCATCAGCAAACAAGACCTCATAGCGGACGGCATTGACCGGCCCGACTTTGTCTATGTCAGCGGCGACGCCTACGTAGACCACTCGAGCTTCGGCACCGCGATCATCTGCCGCCTTTTGCAGTCGCGCGGCTACAGCGTTGCCCTGATCTGCCAGCCCGACTGGCGCGACCCGAAGAGCGTACAGATTTATGGAGAGCCTCGCCTTGGCTTTCTTGTCTCCTCCGGCAATATGGACTCCATGGTCAACCATTATACAGTGGCAAAAAAGAGACGCCACCAGGACACCTATTCCCCCGGCGGCGTTATCGGCAAACGGCCCGATTACGCGGTCATTGTCTACTGCAACCTGATCCGGCAGACCTATAAGCGCACGCCAATTATCATCGGCGGCATTGAGGCCTCTCTCCGGAGACTGAGCCACTATGACTACTGGTCTGACAAGGTCCGCCGCTCGATCCTTCTCGATTCCGGCGCCGACCTCATCTCCTACGGCATGGGCGAGCACAGCATTCCTGAGATCGCCGACGCTCTCGCCTCCGGCCTCGACATTCGCGATATCACCTATATCGACGGAACTGTCTACAAGACCCGCGACGAGGAGAACATCTACGACGCCATCAGGCTCCCCGACTTCGAGCAGGTCCGCAGCGACAAGAGACAGTACGCCTGCAGTTTCGCGATCCAGCATGAGAACACGGATCCCTTCCAGGCCAAACGTATCTACGAGGCCTACGACGGCAAACTCTTCGTCGTGCAGAACCCGCCCGCGAAGCCTCTGACTACTCAGGAGATGGACGACGTCTACGCGCTGCCCTTTATGCGCGCCTATCACCCCTCCTATGAGAAAGATGGGGGCATCCCTGCGCTCAGCGAGATCAAATTCAGCCTCACTTCGAACAGGGGCTGTTTTGGCGACTGCAATTTCTGTGCTCTCACCTTCCATGAGGGCCGCATCGTTCAGGCCCGCAGCCATAAGTCTATCCTCGAGGAGGCTAAGACCTGCCTGAAGGATCCTGATTTCAAGGGCTATATCCACGACGTCGGCGGTCCCACCGCGGAATTCAGGCGCCCCGCCTGTGACAAGCAGCTCACAAAAGGGGCCTGCAAAAACCGCCGCTGCCTCTACCCACAGCCCTGCCCCAACCTCAAAGTCGACCACAGCGACTACCTATCGCTCCTTAGAAAGCTCCGCGCCCTTCCGGGCGTCAAAAAAGTGTTCGTCAGGTCAGGCTTCCGATTCGACTATCTTTTGGCAGACAAGGACCGGACCTTCCTGCGGGAACTTTGCGAGTATCATGTCAGCGGGCAGCTCCGAGTGGCACCTGAACACATCTCGGACAATGTGCTCTCCAAAATGGGCAAGCCTTCGGTGAACGTATACAACGCTTTCTGCCGCGAATTCGAGAAAATGAATGAAAAGCTCGGCAAAGATCAGTATATCGTGCCCTACCTGATGAGTTCCCACCCGGGCAGCACCATGAAGGACGCGATCGCGCTGGCGGAGTACATCCGTGACCTCGGTTACATGCCGGAGCAGGTGCAGGACTTCTACCCGACGCCGGGCACGATCTCCACCTGCATGTACTACACCGGTCTTGACCCGACAACAATGCGCGGCGGCGACCCTTCCACGATGCAGAAAGTGTATGTACCGCGCGACCCGCACGAAAAGGCGATGCAGCGGGCGCTGATCCAGTACCGTGACCCGAAAAACTACACTCTCGTCAAAGAAGCTCTCCTCCGCGAAGGCCGCGGCGACCTCATCGGCTTCGGCGATAAGTTCCTGATCCCGCCCAGGGAACCGCGGAGAGCAACCGATTCGCTTTCGCCGCGGGGAATTTCTGATTCGCGGAAGTCACAGAAATCACGCGGTTCTCAGACTGCGCATGATTCACGTAAGCCGCGCGGCAATTCTGGCAAATCCGGGAGTTCCGGGCGACGCTCCGGGCCGAAGAAGCATTGACTCTGTGCCCCGTTGGGCACTGTGATGGTTATTCTAAATCTCTTCCCCTCGGTTTTTCGATGATTTAAAGACTGTTGGGCACTGCAAGGGTTTTTCTTGATTTCTTCCCCTCGGTTTTTCACTAATTTTAAGGCTGTTGGGCACTACAAGGTTTTTTCTTGATTTCTTCTCCAAGAAATTCCTCGCGGAAAGAGAATTCTTTCTTGTAAATGTTCTTCTGTGCCCAACTACGTTCAAAATCAGCAAAAACCTTGGAGAACAATTTCTAATAATGCCCCTCTGTGCCCAACCGCGCCCATAATCACTAAAATCCTGGGGGAACATTTCCCCCAAAACCAACCTGGTACCCAACCACGCCCAAAATCACCAAATCCCAGGAGCACAATTTCCAACAAATCAACCTAGTGCCCAACCACGCCTAAAAACCAGCCGCACAAATTCCAACTCTTCCTTCTTGCCTCCCATCTCCATTCGCCATATAATCTAGGAATAATCGTTCTTCCGATGGATCTCGCCGTAATCATCAGGCGACAGTCGGAACAAACCAATTTACACTTTCACATTTCATTTCTATCTCCATTCGGAGGAAAGGAGCCCCATGACACTGAAAAACATCATAGAAGACACTCGTGAATCCTTGATCCAGGAGAAGCGCAAGCTGGAAAAGCTTCTTCGCGAAGCACCAGTTGGCACGCTCATCTACAGTAAAAACACTTCCAAAGGGAGGACTTACTACAAGTACTATGTCTCCGTTACTGATAAGGATGGCCTCAATAAGAAAATTTATATTTCCCGTAAGAATCGAAATTTCGCGAAGCAGCTTGCTCGAAAAAGGCTCCACAGTAAACGCCTTAAGGATATTAAAAACCAGCTTAGTGCAATGGATTCTTTTTTGGCAAAATACAGCCAGAATTCAGCTCTTAAAGACCTTCTTAATGTGCCACTGCTTTTTAATCTTCTGGAAGACGAAGAGTTGCCGACCTCAGATGATTTGTCTGAAGAATTGAAAAGATGGGCTCATGAAGAGTACGAAACTAATCCTTACCATCCTGAACACAAAAACGTTCCGACCGTTGACGGGACAATGGTCCGTTCTAAATCTGAAGCATTCATCGTAATGCTTCTTTCTGCACAGCACATTCCTTATCGTTATGAATGCAAGTTGGAAATTGGCGGGCATATCTATTATCCTGATTTCACGATTCGTCATCCTGTCACCGGAAAAACCTATTATTGGGAACATGTCGGAGCTCTCCATATGCCGGAATATCGCTCAGACTTCATTCAAAAAATGCGAATTTACATCAACAATGGTCTTATTCCCGATTACAATTTAATCCTGACTTACGAGAGCGAAGGCCGCCCTTTTGATATTACAATTGCTCAAGATAAACTCAGAGAATTTTTCTCCTGTGAAACTGTCCCTTTATATTGAACGGCGTTTCGGGGCGAAGCGTCATGAATCCTTATTCCCCCGCTGGGCACTGTTCTGGGCATTCTTAATTTCTTCCCCTCGGTTTTTCGATGGTTTGACGGCTGTTGGGCACTGTAAGGGTTCTTTTTGATTTCTTCCCCTTGGTTTTTCGATGAGTTGAAGGCTGTTGGGCACTGCAAGGTTTTTCTTGATTTCTTCTCCAAGAATTTCCTCGCGGAAAGAGAATTATTTCTTGTAAATGCTCTTCTGTGCCCAACTACGTTCAAAATCAGCAAAAGCCCTGGAGAACAATTTCTAAAAATGCCCCTCTGTGCCCAACCGCGCCCAAAATCAACAAAATCCAGGTGGAACAAATCCGCGACCTCGCCCCTCTGTACCCAACCGCACCTGGAATCAACAAATCCCCATGACAAACACTGCGCGCGACCGGATTATCCCACAAAAAAACGGCTCACCGCCGTTTTTTATAATGCTCCGTCTTCAGATCCAGCCAATCATAGGCAGACTCTTGAATTTCACCGACATCTTCCCGGTCTTATCATTGATCGTGATCACCGCGTAAGTCTTCTTCAGTCCCGACTGCCTGGGTTTGGACACACTGCCCGGATTGAGCAGCAGAATGTCATTCTGCTCATCCAGCGCCGGCATATGGGTGTGGCCGTAGATCGCCACATCCGCCCCGCAGTTCTCCGCGGCTTCCCGCAGATTGGCCAGTGTGTAGGAAACGCCATAGTGGTGCCCATGGGTCAGGAATACCTTGTGTCCCCCCATGTCAAATGTAATACTGCTGTCTTCCGGCGTTCCCCAGTCCATGTTGCCGGCCACTGCGTGCACGATGTATTCGCGCCCCGGTCCCAATATTTTGTCGAGGTCGCCCTCGACGTCGCCCGCATGGATCAGCATGTCGATGGGGGCCTCCTGCCCGATGGCTTTGCGGAGAAGATCATGTCTTCCGTGGGAATCGCTGACTACCAATACTTTCATAAATACTCTCCATTCCGCCGCTTCCCGGCGCGGGTACTATCCTCTCCCGAGAAGTTCATCCAATGTGCTGCCATAGGGAGGAAGGAACTCCTCCAGATAAACCTTCACTTCCGGCATTTCCCAGGCCAGCTTCTCCACTGCCCTGAGAGTAGATGCCTGCGCAGTCCGGAACTCGCCGTTTCCGGCTCCCGTTTCCTCCATGCACTTGATCAGCGCGGAGAGCTTGTCCGCCGCCTTCACGAGCCGGCGCATATAGCTGTCTTCTTCGGAAGAATCCCCCTCGAAGATCTCGCCGTAGACATCCTGCAGGTCTTCCGGCAGCTGCTTTAAAAGCCTCTGCTCCGCCGCCCGCTCCACTTCTTTGTAGGCGTCCCGCAGGTCGTCGTTGTAATACTTGACCGGCGTAGGCATGTCGCCGGTGATGATCTCCGACGCGTCGTGGTAAAGCCCGATCAGTGCCGCGCGGTCCGCGTTGAGCGATTTCCCGAACCGTTTATTGCCGATCACGCACAGCGCATGTGCGATCATCGCGACGTCCAGCGTGTGCTCGCTCAGCGTCTCCTCGCGCGCATTTCTCATCAGCGCCCAGCGTTCGATGTATTTCATTCTCGACAGCGTGGCAAAAAAGTTATATGTCATAGGTTTTCCTCTTTCTTTTACAATAGTGACATCTAGTATAACACTGACCGGCGCCCGAGTGCTATCATAGAAGCACAAAGAAATACAATTATCCGCAGGAGGCACCGAAATGATCAAGAATCATGATCTGATCGACAGATTTTTCAGATATGTCAAAATAGACACGCAGTCAGCCGAAGACACCGGCACCCAGCCCTCCACCGCCAGGCAGCATGACCTGGCAAAACTTCTTTACAGAGAGCTGAGTGAGATGGGCGTCGAGGCGCACTATGACCGCAAAAACTGCTATGTCTACGCCAAACTCCCCGGCGAAGAGCCCGCAATCGGCTTTATCGCGCACATGGACACTTCACCGGCGGCAAGCGGCGCAAACGTCCATCCCCGAATCGAGGAGAATTACCAGGGTCACAGCATCCTGCTCTTCAAAGGCCACGCAGGCAGTGAGTCCATCGTGATGCGCCACGAAGCTTTCCCGGAGCTGCAGAACCACATCGGTGAAGATCTGATCGTCACAAATGGCAAGACCCTGCTCGGCGCCGATGACAAAGCAGGTGTCGCGGAGATCATGAACCTGCTCGCCTACTACACCTCACACCCGGAACTCCCTCACAGGACCATCTGCGTCGCCTTCACGCCGGACGAAGAGATCGGCGCCGGCGTCGACCACTTTAATACGGAGCTCTTCGGCGCGCGGGAAGCATATACAGTCGACGGCAGCAAACTCGGCGAGATCGAATATGAGTGTTTCAACGCTGCCTCAGCGCGTGTGGAGATCACGGGCAGGAGTATACACACCGGAGATGCCAAAAACGCGATGCTCAACGCTGTTTTGGTCGGTATGGAATTTAACGCGATGCTCCCGGCTTCCGAACGGCCGGAGCATACGGAAGGGTACGAAGGCTTTTATCATCTCGACAGCATGGAAGGGCGCGTGGACCACGCTGTCCTCAAATACATCATACGCGACCATGACTATGACAAGTTCCAGGCCAGGAAAGAGTTCATGACTGACGCGGCCAAGTTCATCAATGCCAAGTACAAGTCTTTTGTCGGCAGAGATATTCTCAAGATCACACTGCGCGACCAGTATTACAACATGGCTATTCCGCTCAAGGATCACATGCACCTGATCACCCGCGCGGAGGAGGCCATGCGAAAGCTCGGCATCGAGCCCATCACCCGCCCCATCCGCGGCGGCACTGACGGCGCAAGGCTCACCTACATGGGCGTTCCCTGCCCCAACCTGTGCAACGGCGGATACAACTTCCACGGGCGCTTCGAATACGCATCCGTTCAGGAGATGGAAAAGAGCGCTGAGCTGCTGATCCTGATCGCGGCGGTGTGAGGCTGATCCCTGAGGCCCGTTCCGAAAAAAAGATAATGCAGGCGGTCACCCGCCTGCATTTATTTGTGTCTGAAACAATATTGATGCGTTCCTGCGCGTCACGCTTTCTTATACATGTAAACGCTGTCGCCCTCCTGCAGGACCGTCGAGCCGCGGGGAACGATTTTCCTGTCGCCCCGCTTCACCATGATGATAAAGGTCTGCCGGGAGATATCAAGATCGCGGATCGCCTGGTCTTTCCACTTGTGTTTGGAAGAGATGGTCATTTCCCTCAGTTCCATGTTATCCGTGCCAGGAAGCGGTTCCGCGCCGAGAACGACTATGTCTCCGGCTTCGAGCACCAGATCTCCGTTGGGCACGATGGAATCCTTTCCCCTTCTGACGATCGCGATGAGAAGGCCTGCCGGGAGCTTCAATTCACGGATGGCTTGATTGGTCCAGGAGTCACCGGGAGTCAGTTCGATGCTGATGAATCTCAGGGTCTCGTCTCTTCTGTTGTCCCCCAGCAGCGCGAACTGTGTATATTGTTCGACAAATCCGGCGCTGATGATACCGGTAGGGATCGCCACCATTCCAACGCCGAGGAAGGTGATGCATATGCCGAAGAGTTTGCCCAGCGGCGTGATCGGATAGATGTCTCCGTAGCCTACTGTCAGAAGTGTCGAGGCGGCCCACCAGATGCCCGAGAAGGCATTGGAGAATACCTCCGGCTGCGCTTCGTGCTCCAGGCTGTACATGCACAGACTCGAGCCGAGCATCAGAGTCGCGATGATGAATACCGAGGAGAGAAGCTGCTGCTTCTTGCTTTTTAGGACTTCCGTGATCACATTGAGAGAATCATAATACGCATTGATCCGGAACAGCCTCAGGATCCTGACCACGCGGAACATCCTGAAGGCCGCGACGCCGGCCGGGAAGAATACCGGCAGGTAGTAAGGCAAAAAAGAGAGCAGGTCTATGATACCGGACAAGGACAGGCAATATTTTGCCCTGGCTCCGACGGGCGTCTCCTCCGGGTACAGTTCCGGCGCTGTGATCACGCGCAGCACGTAGTCGACGCCGAACAGGAACACCGTCACCTGCTCCACCAAAATAAATATACTCCCGTATGCTGCCTGGAGATTGTCGAAGGTGCCCATCACGCTGACCAGAAGGTTTGCCAGCAGCGCAATGATGCTGATCGCGTCATAGGCCTGGTTGACCGGTTCGTCGATCACGCCGACTGAAACCATCCTGAATATTTTGGCCCGCACTGCCGGCCACGGCTCATTGCTGTTCTTTTTCATGCTGTATCTCGTCTTTGCCCGCAATCTGTTTACAATTTTCGGTAAATTTCAAGTAAAATATATTACATGAACAACATCATTATCGCACAAACTTTTCATTACTACAAAGTGCAATTAATAGCCGCGCAGCTGCGCGGAGGAATGGAGATATTATGAGACTATTGTTCATCCGACACGGAGATCCGGATTACGCGAGCGACTGTCTCAACGAGATCGGCCGCAATGAAGCCAAGGCGCTCTGTGCTCTGAGATCGAGCACAAAGATGAACTTGGGGACCTGCTACGCCTCCCCCCTGGGACGGGCGCAGGAAACTGCCGCGATCACCCTTGGACGCGCTGTCCCCGGTGCGCGCGGCGCTGCTGCCGCTGTTAACTGCGGAGATATTCTCACTACATTGGACTGGCTGCGGGAGTTCCCGGCCCAGGTGGACGTAAATGACGTCACACTGCTTCAGGACGCCTATTATATCAAGACTGCGTCCGACGGATCATTTAAAAAGAGGATCGTATGGGATATGTACCCCTCCTATTATACGGAGCATCCCGCCTATTCCGATTACGTAGCTTGGCGCGGGACTCTGGTCGCGCTCAACTCCGACCTGCTGCCCATCTACGACAGCGTCATCTCCTCCTTTGACGATCTGCTGGCCGAGCACGGCTATGTGCGTGAAGGCCGCCACTACCGCGTTGAGCGCGAGAGCATCGAGACTCTTACCTTTTTCTGCCACTTCGGCATCACATGCGTGCTGCTCTCCCATCTCTGGAGCATCTCGCCCTT
This sequence comes from uncultured Lachnospiraceae bacterium, assembly GCA_902785055.1. Lineage (GTDB taxonomy): Bacteria > Bacillota > Clostridia > Lachnospirales > Lachnospiraceae > CAG-791. The sequence goes on along the minus strand of CACZXG010000010.1, from coordinate 78,430 downwards.
TGTGCCTCTGCAGTCCTTCTGCATGCCCACTTCCTCAGTCACGGAAGTCTACACCGAAGAGCGGCAGAGAGGCATTGCGAATTTCCGCGCGACCCGGATCGGCGACACGACGCACCTGACTATGGCCGGACTGCGGACGGAGCGCCTGCCCCATTCCGCTCTCTTTACCGAGGTCTACAGCGATTTCTCCCAGCGGCATGACTGACCGCAGCTTCCTGTTATCCTTCCGACTCAAAAAGAGCACCGCTTCCGGTGCTCTTTTCTTGTCCGGCATTTCTGCCTTTCTTAATTTACTTCGGATCTTCATTGTTTGCCTCAGGATTCTCCGCCTGAGGAGAAACTGCTGCGTTCCCGTCTGCAGTTTCCTTCTTTCCAAAGAGCCCTCCGCGCCCTTTGCGCTTCGCTTCCTTTTCCGCTCTCTTTCTCGCGTCTGCTTCCGCCTTGGCCCGCGCCTTAGCGTTCACGAGCTTGGCATATTCCGGATCTGACATCATCGCGATCCTCTTAGCCCTGCTCCTGCCAATAGCCCGGATGATCAGGGCAAGGATGACTGCCAGGATGATCAGATAAGGGAAGTTCCTCACTACAAACAGGACAATACCTTCGCAGAAGTTCCTGAAACTGTTGATCGCGTCCTCAAAAGCGTACTTCACTTCCTCGCCAAAGGTAGTGCTGTTCACTTCCTCTGTATAGCGCTTCACTTCCTTCAGCTCAATGTAGATCGTGGAGAATTCCACGTCCTTGTCCATCTGAGCCAGATCTGTCTTGTATACATTCAGCTGGCGCTCCACTTCCGAGAGCCTGGACTCAACGGTGATCATGTCTTCAATGGTCTCCGCCTTGTCCATCATCTCCAGAAGCCTCTCCTGCTCCTTCTCGAGAGATTTCTTGTAAGTCTCTTTATTCGCGTATACCTGGCTGATATTCTCCGCGTTGACAGAGCGGCTCATGATCTTGCCGTCTCCGCTCAGGGAATTGATAAAGTCCTCAAACTTCTCAGAGGGGATCCTCGCGGTGATGTTCAGATAGCGCGTATTGTTGGAACCGCTGTTGTAACTGTACCAGTAGTAATCGTTGTCGCGCTCGCTCTCGGCCTCCGAGAAGCCGCCGGCGTCCTTGATCTTCTTTCGGATACTGGCCGCGGACTTGTCATATTCCAAAGTCTGGATGCTCAGGTTCCCCGTGTAGACGATCTTTTGACCATCCTGCGCCCGCAGCGCCGATTCTGTCGATCCAGATCCGCCGTCCGATTTATACTCCTCCCCTTCTGCCATAGCCACGGCTTCCTCTGCGGCATAGGAATCGTACGCGTAATCGCCCGCAGCTGCAGTCTCTTCCTTATAAGCGGCGCTGTTCATGTTTGAAGAGCCGCCGCAGCCTGTCAGGCACAGTGAAACTGCCAAAACAGCTATTGCCGCCAGTTTAATCTTTCTCATACTGATCCTCCCTTCAGCGGAAGAGGTTCTCTATTTCCTCGTAATCCGCCTGTGAAATCTTCATCACAATTCCGGGAATATTGTCCATGCTGACATACGCGTTCTCATAGAAGACCGCCCTGTGCACTTCTCCGTTTTCCCTCGTGAGATACACATAATAAGTGGCCTTTCCGGTGGAAACCATTATCGCCGGCGTCGCCTTGCCTTTAGAAAATGCTTCCGAAAGAGCGATCTCGCCTTCCTCGGTATATTCAGGCACTTTGCGGCTGCCGCCGTTAGCCTCATCTTCCGCCGAGATATATTCAAGTCTGATATAGTCTCCCTTGAGCTCTCCGAGCATATCTACCGCGGTCTTAACGCTATTATCAACTCCTGCTGCTCTGTCCGCGGCTTCACTTTCCGCCGCTTCCTCTGCCTGCCCGCCGTCAGCGGCTCTCATCTCAGAAGATACTTCCGGCTGTTCAGCGGCGAAATCATCAGCCTGCGCCGGCTCGGCAATACTGCTCATCTGGGTTGAGTCCAAACGGTCTCTGACATCTGAGAGATTGCGGATACCCAGCAGATCCCTGGCCATAAAGAGCAGGAAAACAACAACTGCCGTCGACATAGCGACCACTGTAAAGCGGTAGATCTCCGCTCCGACACTCCTTCTGCCTTTTCTCTTTTTTGCTCTTTTTACGGCTTTTCCGGAGGAAGGCCTGCTCTGAGAACTACGCACTCTCCGGTCACTTCGGGCGATCAGCTTTTCGTCGATGCCGCCCATCGCTTCAAATAAGTCCTCTGCTCTCATTCGATAAATTCCCCCTCTTTAAGATACTTCCGAAGTTTCTTCCTGATCCTGCTCAGGCTCACTGTGACGTTGTTCTCCGTCATCTGATACCGCCTCGCAATACTGGGGATCTCATCGGCAAAAAAGTATCTTCTCACAAACAGGTCGCACTCCCTCTCGGGCAGCTGCTCTGCAAAGCGGTTGATGGCTTCTTTCAGCTCCGTGGCCAGATAGGCCTCTTCCGCATCCCAGTTTCCGGACATGTCCGCGCACTCCGCCAGCTCATCGAGCACAGCTTCCATAGTGCCGCTGCCCCTTTTCGCCGCGCTTCGCGCCCTGTACCGGTCAAAAGCCAGGTTGCGCGTTATTTTAGCCAAAAACGCGCGCAGCACAGAAGGCCTCTTCGGAGGCATTGAGTTCCAGGCGCGCAGCCATGTATCATTGACGCACTCTCTTGAATCCTCGATATCGTTCAGGACATTGTACGCCACTGTATGACAATATTTTCCGTATTTGAGATCTGTCTCGACGATGGCCTGTTCGTCCCTCTTCCAGTACAGATCGATGATTGCGGTATCTTCCATGGATTTTCCCTTTTAGGCCGGTGCTTGCGCACCGCTTATACTATAGATGACGCTGAGACGGGTGAAGTCTTACAGATCAATTGACATTTAATCATATTATTTTGATCCGGGATTTCACCTCTCAGAACAGTTTAACATATCCTTCCAGCGAATCCGCTTTAACTTTGAGAGCCTTGCACCTGCTGTTGACAAGGATGACGCAGGGATACTTGCTGTTCTTGGCCTCCTGGATCATATTTGCTCCGGCGATATTTCCGTCGAACGCGATCAGCTTTGAAGGCCTCCTCTTGAATATCTCATAGGCAAAACTCTTGTAAGTGCCCATCGGCACAGGTTCAATAGAGACCCTGATCCCGACCCCCGCATCGCGGAGTTTGCGGTATTCGGGCTCCGTGATCATGGACGGCACCATGGCAAAGATCTCGAACCTCCCCCGGTTCTGCTCCACCAGATACTGCTCATAGCCGCGCAGCGAGTGCCCGACCACGAAGAAAGACTTCTCCGGATCCTCATTTGCCAAAATATCGTCGATCCTCTTCCTGTTCTCCTCAGTCATCCTCACCTTGTGGCTGTCATGGCTGAAGCTCCCGCCGACGATCACGATCGGATTCTTATCGGACGGCATCTCTCTGATCTGCTCTGCCAAAGTCTCCGCCGCCTTAAGCGAGCGCTTCCCGATCAGGGAGAGCTCCGGCTCCTCCGTATCCCTCTCTGCCTCCGCCCCGGCTTTTTCTTTATAAGCTTCGCATTTGACCTCGAACGCCTTCAGGCTCCTGTGCAGGACCCTGTCCTCGCACGCTCTCATCATATGCATCTCTTCACCGCTGAGCTCCAGCATTTTCTCCAGGGAGAGCTGCTCGTCGATGGAATCACTTCCATACAGGGCGCCTCCGTCCGTCCCCTGCACACACCCGATTCCAAGCGCGAGGTATTGCCTGAGAGGATGCCGCTTCATACTGCTGAGGTTATTGAGCCGCACATTTGAGGTGATCTGGAACTCCAGCACTGCGCCGCTCTCCTTCAGGGCGCTGATCAGCGCTTTTCCCTTCGCTCTCCGCAGGTCCGGTGTGTAGAGCCCGTGACCGATCCGCACATACGGCATCTTCTGCCCCGGGGCCAGCGCTTCCTTCACGCACTTGAGGCTGTTAGCGATGTTGTCCTGCAGCCCGTCGTTCTCGCCAGCGTGGATCCTGATCACAAATCCCGGATCCGCCTGCGCGATCTTCACCAGTTCGTGGAGCACCGGCGCGATATCCCTTATATCGTTTAACTCCTCGCCGATAATGTCACTCCCCGCCACATAGGGATCAGCTGCGATCGCCCTCAGCGTCTGCAGATTCTCCCGGAAATAATCCCCTGTCTCCACCTGGTCTTTCACGATCGTCAGCGGAATGCGCCGGATCGCCGCCAGAAACCGCAGAAGCACGCCCGTCTCCTTCGTGACAGCCGGCATGACGGCATGAACCTGAGCCAGCATCGCGGGGGCTCCCTCTTTTTTGACCAGAGTCGTGTCCGATATCTCGGCGTAGCAGACGCCTTGCTTCGCGTAACTGCGGGCGATCCACAGGAGTTTGTCCTGAAACAGTGTATTCTCCGCATACGCCGGATTCTCCCGGTCCTTCAGAATCTGCCGGACCGCGGCACAGATGTCCGCATCCGGGATCCCGCTTATCTTTTCACTTTCCAGCGCGATCCTGTCCTCCGCTTCCTGTCCCTTGCAGAAAACATAGCGGTACAGGTAAACCTTCTCCAAATTAGTGAAGACCGCCTGTCCGTCCTTGAGGATCGACAGAGAACTCCTGATCCGCGGAATATTGTACGCCGCGTCCTCAGGATTATTTAGGATCAGGTCGGCAAAGTTTAAAAATGTATTGTCATCGATTCTTCTGTCCAGGTACTTGCCTGTAAGGCCGCAGTCCCTGTACTTCTCCTCCGACACCGCCCGGCGCGCCGCGAGCTTCTCCTTCTGCTCCTCACTGCAGCGCAGACTCAGCTTTTTAATGTAATAAAGCGGGTAACGGATCTGATGGCAGATTCCCAGCGCGATCAGAATGTCCGGGTGAAGGTTTGCGTTCATATGCGTGTGCAGATCCGTGCGGAACTTGTTCTCGCTGCGGATATATGTCTTCACGATCGTGCGCTTTTCGTCAAGACGGTAGTCCTTAGTCTGGCTCATCAGTGTCTTGGAAATAGCCGGGATGTGCGCCTTCGTCTCCACCCGCCCGTCCGGGTAGATATTGGCCACCTTCGTGTCCCCCAGCCTGAAAACATAGATCAGCCTGTTATAGCCGTCGATGTAACTCGGCACTGTACCGCGGATGACCAAAAGTCCGTTCTTTCCCTCCGAAAGCGGCAGCCCGCAAAGCGCCGCCAGATTCCGGATCAGGTTTCCGGTCCCGTGGTTGGGTGTGGAGAGCACAAAGTGCATGGTACCCCTGCCTTCCTCCCGGTACAGGTCTACGATCATATCTTTCTCTTTATCCAGGTAAAAACGCTGAAACCATTTCACAGCTTAAAAGTCTCCTTGTCGGTCGTTATAATTGCTTAGTGTCTAATTATAACACATAAACGCCGGGATCTAGTGAAATGGAAGCAGGTGGAAATGCTTTATAACTGCGCAAAAAGGCCCCCAGCATTTCGCCGGGGGCTTTTCCTGTCATTTTTATTCCGTATCAGTTACTCCGCATAGATGACATACGCCTCATACGGCTCCAGCATCCCGTCCAGGATCTTGTTGTTGTCAAGGTTCCGGATCAGTACCTTTCCCTCGCGGAATTCTTCGTCGGGCATGAACTCCCTCTCATGGTCGGAGAAGTTGCAGACTACCAGAAGTTTGTGTCCGTCCAGTTCCCTTGTGTAGACGTAGAGATCCGGATCCTCCGCCATCTGCAGTTCGTAGTGGCCGTAGACGATAATATCGTAGGTGTGGCGCAGCTCGATCAGCTTCTTATAGTAGTTGAATACAGAGTCTTCGCGAACCACCTGATCCGCCGCATTGATCTTAACATAGTTCGGGTTCACAGCGAGCCAGGGTTTTCCTGTCGTAAAGCCTGCGTTCGGCGAGTCATCCCACTGCATGGGCGTGCGGGCGTTGTCGCGGCTCTTGTTCGCGATCTTGGGGAAGATCTCCTTGGGATCCCAACCCATCTTCTCTGTGAGCTCATAGTATGCATTGATGGATTCGAGGTCGTTGAAATCCTTTACCGTGCGGAAAGGATAATTGACCATTCCGAGTTCTTCGCCCTGATAGACATAGGGCGTTCCCTGCATCATATGGAGGCATGTGGCGATGCACTTGGCGGATACCTCGCGCAGTTCGTCTGAAGGGTCACCGAGGCGGTTGATGACACGCGGCTGGTCGTGATTGCAGAAGAACAGGCTGTTCCACGCAACCCCGTCGAGGCCTTTCTGCCATTTGGTCAGGTTCTCCTTGAGAGGTACGAGCGGCATCTTCCTTGTGGACCACTTGAACTCCGTGTCACCGTCGAGGCCGACATGTTCAAACTGGAACACCATATTCAACTCTGTGCCCTCGCTGTTCGCGTATTTTTTGGCCTCCTCCAAAGTGACGCAGGCCGTCTCGCCGACAGTCATGATGTCATACTTTGAGAGGACTTCGCGGTTCATCTCCTGCAGATATTCGTGGACATGCGGGCCGTTTGCCGTGCAGCCGCAGTCTCCGTAGAGCTCATTCATGAGCGGCGCGTCAGGCAGGCCTGCCGGCTTGGAGATCAGGCTGATCACGTCCATGCGGAAGCCGTCGATTCCCTTTTCGCACCAGCGGGTCATCATGTCGAATACATCCCTTCTCACCGCCGGGTTGTCCCAGTTGAGGTCGGGCTGCTTGGGGGAGAACAGGTGCAGATAGTACATGTCCGTTGTCTCGTCGTACTTCCACGCGGATCCGGAGAACCAGGATCCCCAGTTATTGGGCTCTTTGCCGTCCTTCCCTTCCCGCCAGAAGTAATAATCCCTCTTGGGATTGTCCTTCGAGGAGCGGCTCTCAAGGAACCATTTATGTTCGTCGGAGGTGTGGTTGACAACGAGGTCCATCACGATCCTGATCCCGCGGGCATGGGCCTCAGCCAGCATCCTGTCAAAATCCTCCATGGTCCCGAACTCGTCCATGATCGCCTCGTAATCGCTTATGTCGTAACCGTTGTCGTCGTTGGGCGATTTGTAAACGGGGGAGAGCCAGATGACATCGATCCCCAGGTTCTTAAGGTAGTCAAGCTTGGAGGTGATCCCGTTCAGGTCTCCGATCCCGTCTCCGTTGCTGTCCGCGAAACTGCGGGGATAGATCTGATAAATCACACTTTCTTTCCACCAGGTCTTCTTCATAAGCGCCTCCTTCCTTAGCTGCCGGAAAACATGCTTTTACGTATACTCACTCCGGAAGTCTTCCGTACAGGGCCGTCAATTCCGCGATCCTTCCTGACAGTCTTCCGTTTAAAGCCTCTTTTTTCACTCTCCACTTCCAGTTCTTGCCGTTTGTGGAAGGCTGGTTGATCCGTGCCCTGTTGTCCAGTCCCAGATAGTCCTGCAGCGGAATGATGCAGTAGTCCGCCACACTGCCAAAGGCCGCGATGATCATCTTCTCCACGATCTCCTGCGGATCTTTGGTGCGCACATCAAGGTAATCGCAGACCTGCTTTCTCTCGACCGGCAGGATGCTGTCGATCCAGCCCCGCAGCGTCTCATTGTCGTGTGTGCCTGTGTAGACCACGCAGTTGTTCTTATAGCGATAGGGCAGATACTCCATAGCTCCCGAGGAATCTCTTGAGTCGAACGCGAACTCCAGCACCTTCATGTTGGGGAAGCCTGTATCGCGGACCAGCTGGCGCACTGTCTCGGTAACGTACCCCAGATCCTCCGCAATGATCGGTGTCTCTCCCAGAGCAGCCTTGATCGCATCGAAGAGGTCTGTGCCCGGTCCCTTTTCCCAGTGGCCCGATGCCGCCGTATCCGACTCCGCAGGGATGGCAAAATATTCATCGAACCCGCGGAAATGGTCGATCCTGATGACGTCGTACAGCTCCCTACACTTGGCAATACGGCGGATCCACCAGTCATAGCCGGTTTCCTTGTGCTTCTCCCAGTTATACAGGGGATTCCCCCACACCTGCCCTGTGGCGGAAAAACCGTCCGGAGGCACGCCTGCGATCATGCGGATGCGGCCCCTCTCATCGAGCTGGAACAGTTCCCTGTGAGCCCAGAAATCAGAACTGTCCGCAGAGACATAGATCGGGATATCTCCGATAATAGAGATTCCTTTTTCTGACGCGTAGTCCTTGAGTTTCTTCCACTGCCTTGCGAACTCGAACTGCAGATACTCATAAAACCCGATCTCGTCCTGAAGCTTTTCCGACCACTCTTTTACTGCTTCGGCTTTATAGTCGCGGATATCAGGCTCCCAGCCGCTCAGTCCGGCTCCTGCGTGCACTTTTTTGACCGCCATGAAGAGGGCGTAGTCATGCAGCCAGAATTCGTTGTCCTTTTGGAAATCGGCGAACTCCTGTGTATCCCCGTGCCCGCTTCTGAGGTATGCCTTCCTCAGAAGGTCCCAGCGGCCATTGTAGAGCTTTCCGTAGTCTACTTCCCTGCCGTCGCCGAAGTCCACCTCGTCACATTCTTTCTTTGTAAGCAGACCTTGCGCGATCAGGTCCTCAAGGCTGATCAGATAAGGGTTTCCCGCGAAAGTCGAAAAGGACTGATAAGGTGAGTCTCCGTAGCCGGTAGGTCCCAGCGGCAGGATCTGCCAGTAGGTCTGCCTCGCCTCCTTAAGAAAATCCACAAACTTGTACGCCTCCTCCGAAAAACAGCCGATCCCGTATTTTCCGGGCAGACTGAATATCGGAAACAGAATTCCGCTTGTACGCATAGCTCCTCCTTACTGAAACTTATTCCTCATTTCCCTTTGTGTCATCTTCCGGAAGAATCCAGGGTCTGTCCTCGTCCTCCCTCTTCCCGATCATCTTCTCAAATACCGGTGTGTACAGCAGCGCGCACAGGTATGCCGGCAGCGAGAACCCGAGCAGGAAAAACAGCGGCATCAGGCTGGAGACATTCGCGAACAGGTAAGGGATCGCCACCGTGATCGCAGCCATCAGGATCGTCCGGGGCAGATATGCCGCAGCCAGGATCACCGCGTTCCTGAACACTGCGCCTGTGGAGTACACAAACCTCGCTGTCAGCGGGATCGCGTACACATAGACAGCCACAACCACAAAAGCTCCCACGTAGATCGGGATCAGCATCGCACGGGGAAGGCCGAGCTGCCCGCCTGCGATGATCCGCTGATCCGCGTATAGAAATACCGCAGCCGCCAGCAGGATCAGCCATACCGGCGTGGCATTCCTCAGGTTTTCCCTGAATCGCTTCCAAAATTCCTGCAGCAGCCCGCCGCCCCTATCCTCGATCATCTCCATGATCACATAGTGCATTGCCGCGAGGGACGCGCCTGCCGTCACTATCGGAATACAGAAGATCACTGTCAAAATATTGAGAAACACCAGCGTGCTCAGGTCGCTGATCGCGCGCATCACCGGTCCTTCCTGTCCAAACAGATTCCTCATATGTCCTTAACCTTACTATCACAATATTTTGCCCCTGCGACCGGGGCTTTTTAAAAAAGAGGCTGCACCCGGTTTCGGCACAGCCTCTTTGAGCCATTTCAATAAATTTGCATATACGGTACTGGCGATACAGGCATCAGCCCTTGACCGCGCCCTCGACCATGCCGTTCATGATCTGCTTCTGGCCGATCAGGAAGATGACGACCATAGGGATGATCGCCAGCAGGGCTGCCGTCAGGATCAGGTCCCACTGCTTGACGTAGGAGCCGACGAACGCCTGCACTGCTACGGGCAGGGTCTTGACCTTGCCGTTCTGGCCCAGCATCAGGGAAGGGAGCAGATAGTCGTTCCAGATCCACATGCCGTTCAGGATCGTGACTGTCGTGATGACGGGGGTCAGCAGAGGAAGGATGATCTTGAAGAAAGTGCCTTCCGGTGAGCAGCCGTCGATCGCTGCCGCCTCCTCAAGGTCATAAGGCACGCCCTTGATGAAGCCGGTCAGGATGAATACGGTCATGGCTCCGCCGAATCCGCAGTAAGCAAATACGATGCCCGGGATCGACTGCAGCATGCTGATGCCGATGAACTTGCCGACATCACGGAATGTGGAGATCAGGGGCAGCATGACGACCTGGAAGGGGATGATCATGGATGCGATGAACACCATGTAGATCACTGTAGCCCAGGTGGTCTTGTTGTTGCGGCTGATGACCCATGCGGCCATGGCACCAAGGACTGCCAGCAGCACCAGCGAGATGATCGTGATGACTGCGGAGGTCCCGAATGCATACCAGAACTGGAAGTTCGAGTTGTTGATGACTGCGTTCAGGTTCTTCATCAGCTGTCCGAAGGACGCTCCCTTAAACGCTACGGGACTCTCGACGATGGAGGCCTGCGCCTTGAAGGAGTTGAGCACTACCAGGAAGAACGGGAACAGGACGTACAGGGCGATGATGACACCGACCACTGTCAGAATATAGGATTTTGTTCTTTTTTCCTTTCCTACCATTACAGTTCCACCTCCTTCGAGTTAGAGATACGAACCTGGACGAGGGATACGCATGCCAGGATGATGAAGAACAGCACTGCCTTGGCCTGGCCGAGGGAGTAGTTGTTCTTGGACACTGCAGTGTTGTAGATGTTCAGGGCGAGCATCTGGGTACCGTTGGTCAGGTATGCCCCCATGAAGTTCGGGACGGATCCGGTACCGCCGGTCAGCGCCAGGTTGACGTCGAACTGCTTGAATGCGCTCGTCAGGGTCAGGAACGTGCAGATCGTGATCGTGGAAGCGATCATCGGAATCTTGATCTGGAACAGCGTCTGCTTGGCGTCCGCGCCGTCGATGGAAGCCGCTTCCAGTACATCCTTGGGGACCTGTGTAATGCCGGTGATGTAGATCAGCATGATATAACCGGCGTACTGCCAGATATAGACGATGACGATGGCCAGCATCGCGGTCTTGGTCTGGACCAGCCAGGAAATTTTCGTGATATTAATCAGAACGTTATTGAATACGAACTGCCAGATATAACCCAGGACGATACCGCCGATCAGGTTGGGCAGGAAGTAAGCCGCTCTGAAGAAGCCGTCGCCCTTAAGTCCCGACGTGCACAGCAGCGCCAGAAGGAAAGCGACGAGGTTTACAAGGACCATGTTGATGACAACGAATACGAAGGTCATCAGTACGGACCAGATGAAAGCCGGGTCCTTGAACATGACCGCGTAGTTCGCAAGTCCCACGAACTTTGTGAACTGGATACCCGTCCAGTCAGTCATGGAGTAGAAGATACCAAGGACCAGCGGGATGATGACTGTGACAACAAAAGTAAAGAGAAGCGGGAACAGGAAGATGACATAAACGATCTTTCTGTGGTGCTTCAGAGTAGGAAACAGGTATACGCCCAGCACAAAAGCCAGGACGCCGATCACCAGCAGCGGGCCTCTGAAGGATGCCTTGTTTCCCATGAAATCGAGTGCAAGTGCGGCAATCGTCATGATTGCGCCGGCCGCCATGAGGATCATCGAAAGACCCTTGGAGCCTGCAGTGTTCGTTTTCATAAAGTGATTCCCCCTATAAATAGCAATATAGGGGCGGCGACAAGCGCCGCCCCTGCCTGTTCAAAGTTTCCTGCCATGCAGAACTGTCCGTCTGCGGGGTCAGATCATGCAATTACTGTGCGTAGTAAGCTGCAACCTGCTGGGAAACAACCTGTGTGAAGGTAGCTGCATCCGGGATGTTGCCCAGAGCGTAGTCAAGATAGAGCTGGCCAAGGACGTTCTGGTCCAGGGAAGCCTTGTTCTTGAGCCAGTGCCAGGAAGAGGTCTTGCCTGCTGCTGTGAAGTCTGTGATGGTCTGAGCGAAAGGATCGTTAGCAACATACTTGCAGCTCTTGAAGGGGCTGATGAAGCCTGCATCTTCTACAAGGAACTTCTGGCCTTCGTCGCCTGCGAGCCAGTTCAGGAAGTCCTTAGCCTTCTGTGTGTTGTCGTTCTCGAATACTGCCCACCAGGAAGGGGAGTTGGTCAGGATGGTGTCGATGCCTTCCTCGAATGCGTAAGGGATCATACCAACCTTGAAGCTGCCTGCTGCCTCATACTGCTCTTTGTCATCGCTGGTCATTGTAGCGCCGATCCAGGAACCCTGGGTTACGAACGCATACTTGCCGGATGCGAAGCCGAGGATCTGCTGATCATAAGTTCCGGAAGTAAGAAGAGCGGGATCGGAATACTGGTTGAACAGTGCGATCATCTCTGCATAGTGCTCGAAACGTGTAGGATCGATCTTGCCGCCGTCAGCGAGCATATCGCTGTATGTGGTGTCGTCTCTGGAGAGACCTGCGTCAATGTAGTTAGCGAAGCTGTGGGAGCCGGTGGACCAGTACAGATCCTTCGCCTCGCAGCACCAGCCGATAACTGCTGTAAGTCCGAGCTCATCCTTCTTGGCATCAAGAGTCTCGAAAGCTGCCTTCATGCTCTCGGGGCCTGTGATGGAAGCGGGATCGATGCCGGCTTTCTCAAGGATAGAAGCGTTGTAAGCAAGGCCGATCGCTTCTGTTGTGTAAGGGAAGCCGATGATCTTGCCTTCGGCATCCTTGTAGCCTGCGTCTGTGTCAGCTGCCCAGGGCTCTGCGCTCAGGTCAGCCAGCTTGCCGGTCCAGTTGCCGAAGTCAGCGTCGGAACCGCAAACAAAGATATCGGGCATGTTGTCAGCCTGGAAATAGCCCTTGAGGGTATCCTGGATGTTAACGCCGCCGCCCATGGACTCGATCGCTACTGTAACGCCGGTCTCAGCCTTGTAAGCCTCAGCTGCTGCCTTCAGAGCTGCATCAACTTCGATCTTGCCGTTGACAAGACGAATGTCGCCTTCGCCGGAAGCTGCGGGAGCTGCTGCTTCCTCAGTCTTCGCCGCATCACCTGCTGCTGCGTCACTGCTGCCGGATGAGCTGCCGCCGCCGCATGCCATAAGGCCCATTGCCATTGCAGCAACGAGAGCCACTGCTAAGAGTTTCTTCTTCATAGTTTCCTCCTTGTAAAATAAACTGTTGTTACCTGCACTTTGATCTTCCTTAGATACTTTAGCGCATAAGTTTACATTAGAATTGTATCATTTCCGCCGAATTTGACAAGTCATTTTTGTTGTACTTTGATCAAAAAACATTATTTCTTCCTGTTTTCGGCATTTTATACAGTTAGTTTTGTGATTTCCGTGCAAAGCATCTCTGCCGGCCGATTCACTAAATCGTTTAAGCCTGCTCTTTTGTACACAAAAATACTGCTGCCTTATCGGCAGCAGTATTCTGATCAGCCAATTCTGCGCACTGTGTCCCTGATCTCAAGACGTGTCTCGAGCCGGATTTTCTTTGAATCCGGCTCCTGGCCCATGATCATGCCGACCAGTGTCTCCACCGCTACTCTCCCCTTCTCATCCGCGTCCTGGTGAACTGTCGTGAGTCTGGGTGTGCATACTCTTGAATAAAGATTGTCATCAAATCCTATAAGAGAAATATCTTCCGGAATCCTGAACCCCCTCTCTTTCAGAGCCGACATCATAATGACCGCATATATATCCGAGCAGCAGAACAGTGCCGTATAATCCTTGGCCTTACTGCACAGCTTCTCAACATTTCTTTCGAAGAGTTCTTTGCCCGGCTTTAACAGGAAGAAGTTCCTGTCACTGTATTCGATCCCTGATTCGGCCAGAGCCCTGCGGTAACCCCAGAATCTCTGCTCATCAACGCCCACACGGTTATCGGTGACAAATCCGATTTTTCTGTGCCCGTTGCCGATCAGATATTTCACCGCCTCATAAGTGCCCTTCTCATCATCAAGTCCTACATTGACGAAATCATCGTTTTTCAATGAGCTGTATGTGTCAATGCAGACAATGGGCTTGTGATACTTGGCTGCAACGCGGTTTCCGTCATCGTCCATCATGCAGAACAGGATCAGTCCGTCTACATTCCAGATAGAAATATGCTGGATGATCTCCGCGATATCGTCGGAAATATAGAGCATCATGTAATAGCCCGCCTCACGGACCGCTTTCTCGATACCCCCGATCATATCCGCCACAAAAGGGTCGCTGAGAATGTTGCTGCTGTGCCAGAGGCGGAACTCCAGTGACTTGAGCACCACCCCTATGATCTTGGACTGCCCCTGCGCGAGATTGCGCGCGTTGATATTGGGAACATATTCCACTTCCTCAAGGAATCTCCTGACGCGCTCGATCGTCTCCGCGGAGACTTCTTTTGTCTTACCGTGGATGACATTCGATACGGTCGTTGTACTCAGTCCCAGCCTCGACGCGATTTCTTTGATTGTGATCATTTCATACCCCTTCCGGAGAGTTCCCTATTCTCTCCGTAACCATTATAGCAAACGAAGAACAGATTCCATCCGTTTTTCTTGTTATTTTCTTTGGGTTATGCTAATTTACAGTATCGTAGAAAAATCGTTTACAGATCACCACGAAAGAAGGTTTTACAACACACTATGAGCAATTTATCAAAGAAAACCGTTTACATCACCCAGGCGGCCCTGATCGCCGCACTTTATACGGTCCTGACCATGATCGCCGCGGGATTCGATCTCGCGAGCGGAGCCATACAAGTCCGCTTTTCGGAGGCACTCACGGTCCTGCCCTTCCTGACTCCCGCTGCCGTCCCCGGCCTGACGCTTGGATGCCTTCTGAGCAATATACTGACCGGCTGCGCGCTGCCCGATGTTATTTTCGGCACTCTCGCGACCCTGCTCGGCGCCCTTGGCACCTACGCGCTTCGGGAGCACCGCTTCCTGTGCGCGGTCCCTCCCATTGTCTCCAACGCGCTGATCATCCCTTTTGTACTGACCTACGCCTACCATATTCCCGGTGGCATTCCGCTGTTCATGCTGACTGTCGGTCTCGGCGAGCTGATCTCCTGCATGGGCCTTGGCCAGCTTCTTCTGCAGGTGCTCCTGCCTTCCCTCGGAAGGCTCTTTAACCCCGACAATATGCAATGACCCTCGCGGGATCTTCCGCATGCACAAAAATGGTGCTGTGAAGGTACGCGGCTGACTCCGCCGCCCTTCACAGCACCTCTTTTTATATCATCTTCTTCTGCTTCTGCTGTTCTCTCTCTTCTCCTGATCCATCTTCACCCTCAGATTGACTGCTTTTCTGCTCTGGGCAAAGGCGAACCATAGAAGCGCAGCGCTGATCACTATTATGACTCCGGCCAGGACAGTGCGAAGCGTCTTCCACATAGGAGACTTATACTCCAGCGTCGTTTTGGTTCCGATCCCGTTCATCGCATTGCTTCTGGAAACGGTCTGAAGGATCCTGCCTGCAGCTGTCCTGAAGCGGGCTCTCACACCGTACGTCAATTGTCCCCCACGCAGTTTATAGTTGTTGCTGGAAGTGTTCTGCCACAGATCAGTTCCTGCCTCGAGCCCTTCCAGGATATCCGCGTATTCGTCCGTTCCGCCGGTGATCCGGTCGGTCATTACGATCCCGGTAAATCCCCACTCATCACGCAGGACTTTGGTCAAAAGACCACTGTGTCCGCCGCACCATCTGGGTCCCACCCGGTTCATTCCGGCCATAACGGCTTTCATTCCGGATCCTCCGTCCCGCAGCGCGATCTCGAAGGGCCTCAGATACAGTTCTCTGAGTGCCTGCTCTCCCGCCATCACCACTACTCCTGTATAGTTGGTCTCCTGATCCGCAAGGACCATTCTTCCAAGGACAGGTATGACGCCTTTTCCGCTGACTCCCCGGCATATTGCAGCGGCCATGCTTCCTGTAAGGTAACTGTCCTCCGAGAAACTGCTGCTGTTTCCGCCTCCCATGGCTGTCCGGTGCAGGTTAAGGGAAGGTATCTTCCAGAAAGTGAAGCCTGCATGGAGCGCCTCCTCTCCGATCATTTTCCCCATCTGCAGGATCAGCTCCGTATTCCAGGTCGCCGCAATAACGGTGGCTGACGGGTATCCGATCTTTTCTTCAGAGATCAGAGCCTGGGGCGAGATACAGGAGATCACCTCATTGACAAGGCCTCCTCCCTTTCGCACCAGAGAGTACGTCTCTCTCCAGGTCAGCTGGTCCAGCAGGGCTCCCCAGCGGTAATCGTCAAAGGCTGTCTCCCGAAGCGCTGCAAGACCCGCGTTTTTCTCCCCGTGGGCTTTATTATAGACCGGCGCCCCTGCTTTGCTGTCTTCCTTACTGCTGACCTTCAGAAGTTCCTGGAAAGACGCGGGCGCCGAATAGGAACCTCCGTTCCATGTCACCGGCCAGGTACTGCCCCACAGGCTCCTCGTGAGCTGCCGGTAGTCCGAATCATAAGCCGCGGGATCCGCTTCTCTGAACACGCGGCCGATATCACCGCCGGTTTGTGAAGATACCGCAAAGGTACTGTTGTCCCTGACAAGATCGACCGTCTCCACAAGACCCCCGTCGCCGTTTCCGCTAAACGCCCCGGAACCGCCTTTCATCTTGTACATGAGTATATTGTTGACCGCCCTGTGTGCATCCTGGGCAGCTGTCACCAGATATGTTCCGCCGTCAATGATATAAGTCCCTCTGCCTGCAGCGTCGAATGACTTGAAGGATTCTTCGCCCAGCACTATTTTGACCCTCGCGGATTCTCCCGGCTCGAGCTCCTTAGTCTTTACATAAGCCGCCAGTTCCACGGAAGGGATTTCCATCCCATTCTTTTCCGCATACTGGGAATAGGGCTTCTGGATATAAAACTGTACGATCTCCCTGCCCGCACGGTCCCCGGTATTGAGAACATTCACCGAGACCTCATAGCCTTTCTTTCCCTGTTCCATCGTCATGTCCTGCAGCTCGAAATCTGTGTAGGACAGGCCGTATCCGAAAGGAAAGGCGACTTCCCGGTCATAGTCGAAAGCACTCCGGGAGGACCTCCCCAGGACAGTGTCTTCATAGCGGGTCTCATAGTATCTGTACCCGACGTAGATCCCCTCGGCGTACACCAGATACCTGTCGCCGAACTTTACATTACTGTTCCTGATCTGGTAGTCTCCCAGATTTGCTGCCGCCGGCGCGTTCAGGCTGTTATATACAAAGGTGTCCGGAAGCCCTCCGGAAGGGTTGACGCTTCCGCTGAGCACTTCCGCCACGGCTGTCATCCCGTTTATGCCAAGCGCGCCTGTCCAAAGGCACCCGTCGATCCCGTATTCCTCCACAAACCCCATTTCCATAGGATTTTCGGTGTTGAGCACCACGATCACCTGATCAAAGCGCTCCTTCACATAACTTAGCAGTTCCTTCTCTTCCTGCGTCAGCTGCAGAGCTTTCGCTCCGGTCATCACCGGGTCGCCGCTCTCTTCCGCTTCCGCTTCCGCAAAGGCAGGCTCATACAGATCTGCGCTGCCGGATCCGCGGCTGATCACGACCAGCGCGGCCTCGGAGTACTCCTCCATGCTCTTCTCCACGCTCCCCGAGAAGGAATTTCGTCCTCCTCTCTGCGTGAAATTCCACAGTTTTTCATTGACGCGGATCTTTTCCGCTTCCAGCGCGTCCTTCAAAGTCACGGAAGAAGCCGCCGCGCTCTCATCGCAGTAAACCGGGGTCACCGAGCCTTTCCCGAAAACGCTGATCATCGCACCTTTGCGCAGCGGAAGCACTTCGTCGGCGTTGCGCAGCAGAACGATTCCCTCTCTCTGGATCTTTTTCGCCAGTTCCGTACTGTCCGTCCTCAGTTCCGCGGCGTCCTCATACTCAGTTTCAAAATATTGCGGACCTTCCTCTCCGGCCGGCGCATAATTACTCTGTCCCAAAGCGAGACGGATCGCCTGCTCGTTATCCGAGGTCACTCTGACTCCCGCGAAAACAGAGGCAAGAAGCACCGCCGCCAGAACAATGCCTGTAACACTGTTTCTTCGATAGCGCCTGATCCTGCTCTGCATCCTGCGCAGGCGCTGCTGTGCCTTATCAATTCTGTTCGGTCCTGAATTGTCTTCCCTTATATTCTTCATAGAGTATCCGGTCCACTCCTTCTGTTCTTCCAAATATGTATTTATTGTAATACGAAAACTGTCTTTTTTCTTCATAAATATACTACACTTCCCTAGCCGGTCCCGGGGCATGTTATAATACTGAGCAGATTATTATTTCAAAGGAGAACACGATGATTTACTGCGTGGAAGACGACAACAGCATCCGGGATCTGATGATCTATACACTGACTATCGCCGGATTTGAGGCGAAAGGCTTTGCGGAAAGTGCATCTTTCTGGAAGGAAATGCAGACCGGACGTCCTGAGCTGATCCTGCTTGACATTATGCTCCCGGGCGAGGACGGGATCTCAATCCTCAAGAAGCTGCGCTCCGCCCCTATGACAGCAACTCTTCCGGTCATCATGGCCACCGCCAAAGGAAGCGAATATGACAGGGTCATCGGCCTCGATCTTGGCGCCGACGATTATCTGTGCAAGCCCTTCGGCATGATGGAGATGGTCTCCCGGATCAGGGCCGTTCTCCGCCGCACATCGATGAGCGAGCACAAGAACTATCTCTCCTACGGGGCGATCACTATGGACCAGTCCAGGCACGTAGTCCTTGTGGACGGGCGCGAAGTCTCCCTCACCCTCAAGGAATATGACCTCCTTAAGCTGCTTTTGGAACACATCGGCCAGGTATTTACCCGCGACCAGCTCCTGTCTTCTGTCTGGGATCAGGATTATTCCGGCGAGACAAGGACTGTTGACGTGCACGTCGGCACTCTGCGCACCAAACTCGGCGAGAGCGGCGAGGCGATCCGTACTGTCCGCGGCGTCGGCTACCGGCTCGGATGATCATAAGGAAGAGCAGGTAACACTTTATGCGCGGCAAAATATTCCGTTCCATCTGGTTCGTTCTTCTCGCCACTCTGACCGTATCTTTCGGTCTTACTGCGATATTTCTGTACAATCACTTCACAAGCGAACAGCTTGAGCAGCTGCGCGGAGAGACTAAGCTGGTCTCCCAGGCCGTTACTCTCAACGGACAGGACTGTATCACATGGATCACCTCCGACGGGACCATCCTGTATGACAACGAGGCGGACTCTCATATCATGCCTAACCATCTGGAGAGGGAGGAGATCCGCGAGGCGCTCGAGAGCGGTTACGGAGAGAGCAGCCGCTATTCTTCCACCCTGTTTGAGCGGCAGCTTTACACAGCCCAGAGGCTCCCGGACGGAACGGTCCTGCGCCTTTCGATCACACAGGCGACGATCTGGACTCTGTTTCTTCATTTTATACTGCCCCTTGCCCTGAGTATCCCGGTGCTCCTTACGATCTCTCTTCTTCTGGCCTCCCGCCTTTCCGAGCGTATAGTCCAGCCGATCAACGAGCTGAATCTGGACTCGCCTCTTGAAAACGCCGACCAAGAAGCTTATGAAGAGATCCTGCCGCTGCTGCGGCGTCTGGACGACCAGCACAAACAGCTCGCCCGGGACCGGGAAGAACTGGAAAAGACCTCTCTGATCCGCGAGGAATTCACCGCCAACGCCTCTCACGAACTCAAGACTCCTTTGCATGTCATTTCCGGTTACGCGGAACTGCTTGAGAGCGGCATGGTCCCTTCCGAGCAGTCCCGCCGCCTCTTCGCGGGCAAAATCAGGGCGGAATCCCAGCGCATGTCCAAACTCGTGGAGGACATCATAGACCTGTCGCAGCTCGATGGCGGAGGCGCCGGAATGACCAGAGAATTCACAGATCTCTACCGAATTGCGGTTAACGCTGCGGAAAGCCTTGAGACCGCCGCCTCGGATGCAGGCGTGACCCTTACAGTCGAGGGAGAGAGTTCTGTCTTGTACGGCGTGCCCCAGGTTCTGTACAGCATCATCTACAATCTGTGCAGCAACGCTGTTCACTATAGCAACAGAGGAGGCCGCGTCCTGGTCCGCGTCCGCGATTACCCGGGCAAAACAGAGCTCAGCGTCGAGGACAACGGAATCGGTATTCCCGCTGAAGATCTGGACCGGATCTTCGAGCGTTTCTACCGGGTCGACAAGAGCCGTTCCAAGGAAGTGGGCGGCACCGGTCTGGGCCTTTCCATCGTCAAACACGCCGCCATGGTCCACGGCGCACAGGTCAGCGTCACAAGTGAGCTCGGCAAGGGCTCTGTTTTTACGGTCTATTTTCCCAAACAAGCGTAAAAATGCAAAAGTACTCAACCAAATTTCGGTTTTACATAAATTTTACACAGCAATTCCCCCTAATTTGATGTACATCCTTTAAAATGGAATTGCAACGCGCACTTTGAAAGGAGAAAATCCATGTCAATCTACGATATTTTCATACTGTTGGGCGGCGTAGGCCTGTTCCTTTACGGTATGACGATCATGTCAAGCGGCCTCAAGAATGCCTGCGGCGACAATCTTAAGGTCATTTTGGGAAAAGCGACCAAGAATAAGGTCACTTCCATTCTGGCAGGTATTGCCGTCACGATCTTCGTGCAGAGTTCCTCTGCCACGGATGTTATGGTCATCGGCTTCGTCACATCCGGCCTGATGACCCTGAGCCAGGCGATCGGCGTCATCATGGGCGCCAACATCGGAACGACCGTGACAGCACAGATCACCGCCTTCAACATCGGCGCTTATGCGCCCATGATCCTTTTCCTCGGTGCGGTGATGAACCTGTTCCTCAAGAACAGGACTCTCAAGGAAGTCGGATCCGTAATCCTCGGATTCGGTATGCTCTTCCAGGGCATCACCCTCATGAAGTCCGCGATCGCGCCTCTCGCAGAGACCGCCGCGTTCCGCGCGCTTCTCACATCGCTGGAGAACCCGATCCTGACTGTTCTGTTTGGTATCGCCTTCACGGCGCTGCTGCAGAGCTCATCTTCGGCAACTGTTATCTTCCAGGCCTTTGCAGTGCAGAATATCATCAGCTACCAGACAGCAGTATACCTGGTCATCGGTGCAGCCGTCGGTTCTGTTATGCCCAACCTTCTGGCAGGCCTTACAGCCAACCGCAACGGCAAGCGCTGCGCGGTGCTGAACCTTCTGTTCAACTCCCTGAGGGCTATACTGATCCTGGTCCTGATCACGGTCTTCCCGCAGATCCTGACCTTTATTCAGAACCTTTCTCCGGGCAATGTCGCAAGACAGATCGCGAACACGCACACCTGCTTCGCGATCCTCGCAGTACTTGTTCTTGCGCCCGTGTCGGAATTCATCGTGAAACTGGCCGGCAAGCTCATTCCCCCTTCCGAGGAAGAGACCAGAAGAGGCGAGGATCAGAGGCTCGTTTACCTCAACAATACCTCTCAGATCCCTGCGGTCATCGCTATGGATCAGGCGCACCGCGAGATCTGCAGAATGGCTCACTTCGCCATCGACAACCTGCAGTATTCCATCGACTGCTTCTTTGAACACGATGCCAGGAAGGGTCAGATGGCACTTCAGGGCGAAGAGACCGTCGACTACCTGACCGGCGCAATCCTCGGAAAGCTAGTGGAGCTCCGCTCCCTCGACCTTTCTCCCAAACACCTGAACAAGCTCTACAGATATATTCAGGTTGTAGACGACCTCGAGCGTATTTCCGACCACGCCGAGAATATCGTCGAGTATGAAGAGCAGATGCGCACAGGCAAAGCTTCCATGCACCAGGAAGCCCTTGACGACCTCCAAATGCTGGCAAACATCACAATGCAGTCTATGAACGTCTCCCTGATCGTCTTCGAACAGGAACTCATGGACCGCTTCGCTGACGCAGAGGCCATGGAAGACCTCGTCGACGAGACCAAGGAGCAGATCGAGGCATCCCACATCGAGC
The DNA here is from genome assembly GCA_902785055.1 of uncultured Lachnospiraceae bacterium. Classification (GTDB taxonomy): domain Bacteria; phylum Bacillota; class Clostridia; order Lachnospirales; family Lachnospiraceae; genus CAG-791. The sequence continues at coordinate 56,803 of CACZXG010000010.1, read as the reverse complement.
GCATGGCCAAGAAAGCCTGCGACCCCAAGGGCGGCATCCTCTTCACAGACTTCTGCATCGACATGGAGCGCTGCTCCGACCACGCCATCAACCTGGCAGAAGTTGTCAGAGATCTTACAGAGCAGAATGCTTAATCTTTTCATTGAACTGAACAGGGCGGCTGCACATTCGTGCAGCCGCCCTGTTTTTGTTTTTGTCTGGTTTACATGGTTGCCTGGGTTGCTTTTTTGCTGCTTGGCTTGGTTTTGCGGCTGCTTGGATGCGATCTGCCCCTAGCACTCCATCCGAGCAGGCGAGAAGTCCTATTTGGATGGACTCCATTCAGACATTTCTGCCCGTACCCTACATCCGGACAGGCGAGAAGCCCTATTTGGATGGACTCCATTCAGACATTTCTGCCCGTACCCTACATCCGGACAGGCAAGAAGCCCTATTTGGATGGACTCCATTCAGACATTTCTGCCCGTACCCTACATCCGAACAGGCAAGAAGCCCTATTTGGATGGACTCCAGGCAAACACTTTACCTGAACTCATCCATCGAATTTTTAAGTATTTCTCAAAGGATGGAGCTTCTCTTCAATACAGGCATTTATCGATACATCCGATTTGGAAAAATCCCCTAATCGTTGGAGTCTTCCCGATAAACAAGCATTTATCGATACATCCGATTTGGAAAAGTCCCTTAATGGTTGGAGTTTCCCCGCTAAACAAGCTAAACCAGCCTTAAGTCCCTCCGCCACAATCAAAAAGAAGCTGCCGCAGCGCGGCAGCTAAACACATCTCCGACCATTCGATCCACTAAACACATTCAGAACTTAAATACAATTCCCACAACCGCCGCAATCGCCAAAAAGATGATCGGGCTCCATTTGAGCTTCTTCTGCCCCACAAAGATCACAACCGCCAGTATGATCGCCTTGGGCAGGAACAAATCTGCTACATTGCCGCTGGCTTCAAAGGCCGGAATGCTGACCAGCGCCACTTTGGCCACGTTCAGGCCCGCTGCTGTGATCATAGCGATCGAAGCAGGACGCAGGCCGTAGAAAGCACCTTCCACATGCGGATTGTCCCTGAACTTGTTCAGGAATTTAGCGATGATCAGGATAATGATCACAGAAGGCGCCGCCAATGACAGCGTAGCAAGTATTCCGCCCGGAATGCCTGCGGTCTTATAGCCGGCGTAGGTTGACATGTTGATTCCGATCGCGCCGGGTGTGGACTCGGAGATCGCGATCATATCCGCGATGTCTGCATGACTAAACCAACCGGTCTTGTCCGACATCTCATAAAGGAAAGGCAGGGTCGCGAGGCCGCCGCCCACTGAGAAAAGGCCTGTCTTGAAGAATTCTATCATTAATCGAAGGAGTGTCACTTGTCCGCCTCCTTCCCCGTGCCGGATGCCGCTTTCCGATTTCTCATGGACATCAGGACGCCGATCACGCCTGCGCAGATAACAAGAACCGCCGCAGGAATCTTGACAGGAAGAATCCCCTTGAAAGCGTTCAGCGAGAAGATCACCAGATACAGAAACAGAGTAAATGCATCAACCACTGATTTCTTCCACAGCCTCATGACTGCCTGCAGGATCAAGACGCAGACACAGACGCGGATTCCCGCGAAGGCATGCTGTACGACCGGAAGATCAGCAAAATTTGATAAGAATGTTGCGAGGACAATGATGATTATGATCGGACCGGTAAGGAAACCGATAGTAGCACAGAGCGCGCCGACTACTCCGCCCTTTTTCTCTCCGATAAAAGTGGAGACGTTAAGCGCGATGATTCCGGGCGTGCACTGCCCGATGGAAAAATAGTCCCGCAGGTCATCCATTGTCGTCCAGTGCCGCTTGTCGACAAGTTCCCTCTCAAGAAGCGGGAGCATTGCATAGCCTCCGCCGAAGTTAACGCAGCCGATCCGGACGAATGTAATATAAAGATCCAGAAGTTCGTTCATAGGAGTCCTTTCAGAAAATCAGCACCCGCGTCCCAAACGCCGGCGCTTCGCAAAAACCAGCACACGAGTCCCAAACGCTTCGCGTTCGGGACTACGTTTGGCCAGAGGCGTTTCACGCCTTGGCCACCCCGGAAAGAAAATCACAGCCAGCCAGGTGAGCGAGCTCCCCTGCTGTCTGTAATTTTCTTTCCGGGGTGCTGGTTTTATTTACATTGTAAACTGAATAAAGCAAAATACTGCGTAGATCGCAAGCAGGATGATTCCCTGGGCGCGGGTCAGTTTGCCGCGGATGAGGGTGGGAACCGTCAGGATGGTCATGACGAGCAGCATGACCGGGATCTCCAGGATCAGGCTGGCATTGTGCCCCATGAACACCGCGCTCTTGGGCACGTCAAAGGGAGCAAGAGTTACAGAAACGCCGCTGACCAGCACCAGGTTGAATACATTGGCGCCGATGACATTTCCGAGAGAAAGCGCACCGTGGCCCTTGAGCAGGGATGTGATCGCTGTAACGAGTTCCGGAAGGCTGGTTCCCAGCGCCACGAAGGTGAGCGCGATGACCGACTCCGGAACGCCCAGAGCCTGCGCAATCAGTGTTCCGTTTTCCACCAGGAGATTGGCGCCGACTGCGATCAGGGCCGCTCCCAGCACGAGAAGGATCAGGATCTTGCCCATTGTCATGTCTTCTTCATGCTCTTCTCCCTCTTCCGGGACCGGCTGGGGGCTGTTCTTCATGGACCGGACATTGACGATCATATAGCACACGAATACCGCCAGCATGATAAAGCCCATAGGTCTTGTAAAGCGTCCCATCGCATAGGCCGCGATGCAGTAGATCGCCGCGGCTACATAGAAGAATGCCACAGGCACTTTCAATGTTTTGGGATCTGCGGGGCCGGGATGCACCGCTATAGTGATCGCCGCGATCAGGGCTGTATTGCATATTACGGAACCGATCGCGTTTCCGTAAGCGATCTCGCCGTGACCGGACAGAGCCGACATGGTGGAGACCATGACTTCCGGAAGTGTAGTTCCGATGGAAACGACTGTCGCGCCGATCAGCAGCTCGGGCAGATTGAATTTTCTTGCCAGCGCGCTCGCGCCGTCCACGAACCAGTCGCCGCCCTTGATAAGGCATGCAAGACCAATGATGAATAAGACAACAGGTTTGATCATAGTTTGTTTTACCTCTTAAAAAAATGCATTTATCCGGTAAACACCGCCTTCACAGGCGGCTTCCGGCATGTTCACAGTTTATCAGCGATCGCCTGCAGGTACGGGCGCGCCTCTTCTCCGGCGATACCGTAGTCTTTTTCCTTGTAATTCCAGAGAGCGCGTCCGATCTTATACTTCTCAAACACCTCGTGGATGTCCGCCAGCCACCGCACCGCGTCCTCGCGGTCTGCCCTGTCGATGACGCCATATTCGCCGCAATAGAGCGGGATGTCCCTTTCTTCCGCTGTCTTGAGCGCAGGCTCGAACAGCCCGGTAAAGAATTCAGTGCCGATCGGCCTGATGTCCTCATTAAAGATCGTGTATGTGCAGGAGGGATCCACTATTTTGGTCGCTTCGCGGTACTCCTCCACCGTCTTGGGGTAGCCGATGCGGAAGTCCAAAGGCATTCCGTCAACCCAGTATGCTCCCTGATGAGTGAAGATAAAGGGCTCATAGCAGTGGAATGTATACGCGACTTTCCGGTCCGGCGTGTCGGCCAGGAAAGGCACGGCGGTAACAGCATTGTAGAACACTCCGCCGAAGATGACCCAGGTGTCCGGCGCGAACTCCCGGATCGCCTCGATCGCCCGCAGCGCGATGCCGTTCCAGAGATCTTTGACCTCTACCGCCACGATCTCATTGAGCAGCTCATAAGCCACGACGTCCGTATCCTCGCAGTAGCGCTTCGCAATAGTGCGCCACATGTCAAGGAAGCGCTTCTGACGGCCGGGATCCGTGAAGAAGATCGTCTTGTCATCCTTGTCCAGCGGGTCAAAGGAGTACCCGTAAGTCTTGTGGATATCCAATATCATATGCAGGCCATTTTCCCTGCACCACCGCACACAGTTGTCGATATACTGATATCCTTCCTCAACAGGTTCGCCGTCTTCCGTCTCTATGACCGTGTAATCCACCGGTACGCGGACATGGTCGAGGCCCAGCCCCGCGATGCGCCGAATGTCATCTTCAGTGATGAAGGTGTCAAAGTGCTCCTTTGTCGGAGCGTCGAACTGGGAGAGCCAGCCGCCGAGATTGACGCCTCTCATATATCCATCCATTCCCCTCATAGTAACCCCCTGTGGCTATCTTCAAGTCTTACTGAAACACTGCGGAACACGCTGTCTCTGAAGCCGCTCTATTCTCCATTATAGGAAACTGCGGAATCAAAGTATATTGGCATCTCCAACATTTTTCTGTCCAAAACAGACTGTTTTTTCAAGTAATCTCCCTCATGATCTCTGTCATTTCTTCAGCAAACGTCTCATGCCCTTTTTCAGACAGGTGCACTGCGTCGAAGGCAAAATCCAGATCCCAGGAAGACGCGTCCGCAAACAGGTGTCCTTTGCGCGCCGCGAGTTCCCTGTAGAGCCTGGTCAGTTCCCTTCCCTGGCTTCGGTATCTCTCCGCGTAAGAGCGGTCTCCCTGCACATAGGATGCGTCAAAAGACAGATCCGTCAGTTCGATCCTTGGCGGTGCGATGAGCAGGATCCGAGGGATCCCGAGTTCCTGCACAGCATCGAGCAGCACCTCCATCTCTCGCGCGCTCCGCTCCGCGTCAGGATGCCGTGTCCCCAGGATGTCGTTCGTGCCGAGCATGACCGCAAACAGATCGAGCGGCATTTCCGCGCGCACCCGGTCCGCCAGAAACCGGACGGCCCTTCCCGGCTTCGGGATCACCCGTCCGGGCATGCCGTCCGCCCTGATCTCCCACTCCCCTGTAAGCCTGTCCTTCAAAATGCCGGTCCAACGATGCTTCCAAGGATAGCGTCCGGTGAGATAATCCGCCGGATCATATCCGAATGTATTGGAATCTCCGTAAAAAAACGCTCTTTTCATTGCGCTTCCTCCCCAAAAAGAGGAGACAGCGAATCATCCTCTGTCTCCTCTCAATATCCCTTACAGGTTCGCCGCTCCGATCATGCCCGCATTGCTGCCGAGCTCTGCTGCCGCGATCTCCGGGATCTTGCCGTTAACGCCGCCGAAGCAGTCTCTCTCCATGATCTCGCGGATCGGTCCGATCATAGTCTGGGCATATTCGCTCATGGCGCCGCCGAGCAGGATCAGCTGCGGCCGGAACATGTTGACGATGTTGACAATGCCGGTCCCCAGCATTTCTTCATACTGCTGCACGGTTTCCTGCAGATCGATATTTCCCTTTGAAGCTCCCCTGAAGATCTCCTCCGGTTTCATCTTGCGGCCTGTGGCTTCCTCTGCCGAGCGCTGGAGCGCGGGCACCGATACATAAGCCTCAAGGCAGCCCTTTCTGCCGCAGGTGCAGCGTCTTCCATTGACCCGCACAACCTGGTGCCCGACTTCGCTGCCGCCCATGATGCCGCCCTCAAAGACCTGGCCTCCCAGGATAATACCGCCGCCTACTCCGCCGCCGAGAGTGAACATGACAACATCGGAGTAGTCCTTGCCGGCTCCTGCCACCGCTTCGCCCAGGGCCGCGCAGTCCGCGTCATTCGCTATGCGGACCGGGCAGGGGATAACACGCCCGAGTTCCTTTACCAGATCCACATCCCTCCAGCGCAGGTTGTTGGAATAGATCACTTTTCCTTCGCGCCTGTCGATGGTTCCGGGAACGCCTGCTCCAACGCCGATACACTGATCCAGCGGGATTTCCTGCTCCTTCAGAAGATCCAGTGTCGCCTGCGCCACTTCGTCGATAAACTCCGAAGCATCCTTCACCACATCCGTGGGGAAAGTGCGCATCGCGATGATCTGCTGGTGGTCGTTTACCAGTCCGATCTGCGTCTCGGTGCTGCCAATGATGACGCCCGCACGGATCGGGCTTGCTTTCTCGCGGATCGTGGTGAGCAGAGCGTCGCATCTCCCCTCGATCTGCCAGTCGCCGCTGCCTGCTGCCAGGAAGAAGCTGTCTCCTTTGCGGTAGGATACCGACTCGCCCTTGCAGCTGATCGTGCCTTCACCGTCCAGGATCAGAATGCTCAGGAAGGATTCTCCCGTAACAGTTCCCTGCATGCGGTATGTGAGTCTTCCGTCCAGGTTCAGTTTGTCGACTGTAAAGTAATCGCAGTCCGCCACATGCGGATACTCGCTGCCGCTCTTTATGATCGGAACGCGGCTGGTCACAGCCAATGCCTTCTCGATGTGCAGGTCTCGCTTCTTGCCGTCCTTGCCGACGCGGCCGTAATCGTACACGCGATAGGTTACATTGGAGTTCTGCTGGATCTCGGCGATCAGGATTCCCTTGCCGATCGCGTGAAGGGTGCCGGACTCGATGAACAGGACGTCGCCCTTTTTGACGGGAACAGCGTTTAGCACCTCAAGCAGCGTGTTCTCCTCGATCCTCCTGGCGAATTCTTCCCTTGTGATCTCCTGTTTGAAGCCGTAATACAGGAATGCGCCTTCCTCAGCGTCGAGAACGTACCACATCTCTGTTTTGCCATACTGGCCTTCGTTCTGCAGCGCGAATCCGTTGCTCGGGTGGACCTGGATCGACAGGTTGTCCTTCGCGTCAATGAACTTGGTCAAAATAGGGAATTCCCGGAATCTGCGGCAATGGGTTCCAAGCACTTCCATCCCCTCTGCTTCAAGATAGTCCCGCAGGGATTTTCCCTTGTAGGGTCCGTTCATGATTATTGACGGGCCGTCGGGATGACAGGAGAGCTCCCACGCCTCTGCGAGGATGTCTCCTTCATACTCAACATTATACTCATCTACCAGTCTGTGCCCGCCCCACAGATAGTCCTTGCAGGCCGGTTTTAATTTCAGAATACTCATGCCCCACCTCGTATTGCGCTCTTTTTTACACTGCTTCGGTATTGATCTGACAGTATACAGACATTCTCATACAGAATAATAGTAGCTATATTCTGACGACAAATCAAGCGGAGTATCACACCTTAAATATTTACCATTGCGGCATCCTTTCAGGATTATGTACTATAAATAAAGAACATAAACCCGAGGCGCCGTTAACTAAAAAAGAGAGTGCGGCGGCGCCGGCAGTACAGCACTCCCGTCAGAGGTATTAATTATGAAAAACGACAGATGGGTATATTACAAAGACGTAAAGCCGCAGGATATGGGAGGCGGAGTCACCCGCCGCGTTCTGGCTTATTCGGATGATCTGATGGTAGTAGAGAACACCTTCGAGAAAGGCGCCGTCGGATCCCTTCATCATCACCCCCACACACAGATCACCTATGTGGCGAGCGGGGCTTTTGAGTTCGAGATCGACGGCGTAAAGAATGTCGTAAGAAAAGGCGACACAATGCTCAAGACCAATGACGTCATCCATGGCTGCGTGTGTCTGGAAGCCGGCGTTCTGCTGGATATCTTCAATCCCTACCGGAAAGACTTTGTAGAGGACTAAGACGCGTCACCAAAAGCCGTTCAGATGCTGAGTTAACTGTGACGTTTAATGGGCACTGCCCGCTCAGCCATCGCTTTCTCAATTTCTTCAGTGCTCCAGCCTGCTCTCTCCATGCCTGTCGGACAATTCGGGGCAGAGAGGGGGCAGTTGCTGCGGCAGCCGCCGCAAAAACCGGTGGTCTCATCCGCTGTATTCTTATTAATATCTTTATCCATTGCTATCTCCTATTTACACCGTTTCCTGGTCTTCTTGAATTGTATCAGACACTTTGTTCGATATCAAATATGTTGCTGATCGAAAATGAGCCGCCAAAGGATTAACCCTTGGCGGCTCATTTCATTTCACAATATCTTTAATCACTTTACCAGCAGCTCAACAAACGCGTCGCCGCACTCAGAAGTTTTGGCTGAACCCCCTTGGTCCGGCGTGAGTTTATCCCTGTGCTCTGTCAGCATCACTTCCATCGTTTCCAGAATCTTCTTTCCCAAATCCTCGTGTCCGAAGAAATCAAGAAGCTGCGATGCAGACCAGATTGCCGCCAGCGGATTGGCGATCTGCTGTCCTGCGATGTCCGGCGCAGATCCGTGGATCGGTTCAAACATAGAGGGGAACTTTCTCTCCGGATTGAGGTTGGCGCCTGCCGCCAATCCCATACCGCCCGCGATCGCTGCTCCCAGATCGGTCAAAATATCGCCGAACAGGTTTGATGTGACCACGATCTGGAACCTTCCGGGATCCTTGACCATGAACATCGACGCCGCGTCCACAAGGAGCGAATGCGTTACCACATCCGGGTACTCCTCTCCCACTTCCTTGAAAATGCTGTCCCAGAAGACCATCGAATAGTTGAGCGCATTTGCCTTGCTGACACTGGTGAGCGTCTTGTGCTCCTTCCTCGCCAGCTCGTATGCGTACCGGATGACTCGCTCCGTTCCCTTGCGGGAAAAGACGCTGTCCTGGATGACCACCTCACCCGGCTGCCCCTTGTAAAGCCACGCGCCCTGTCCGGAGTACTCTCCCTCCGTGTTCTCACGGATGAAGGTCATGTCGATCTCTTCCGCCTTAACATCTTTGAGCGGGCACTGCGCTCCCTTCAGGAGCTTAACCGGTCTCAGGTTTATATACTGGTCAAAATCGTGACGGATCCTGATCAGAAGCCCCCGCAGGGAGACATTGTCCGGAACTCCCGGATATCCGACTGCTCCCAAAAGGATCGCGTCATATTTTGCCAATATCTCAATTCCGTCCTCCGGCATCATTTGTCCGGTCTTCAGATAATACTCGCAGCCCCAGGGGAAATCCGTGAAGGAAAACCGGAAATTTCCGTCGAGTGAGGCTGCTGCATTCAGCACTTTTTTGCACTCCGCCATGACTTCCGGTCCGATTCCGTCTCCTGCGACGACAGCGATCCGATATTCCTTCATAATCTCCTCCTCCACAACTGCTTATTTGATAAATCCGACCTGCTTGCTGATCAGCTCTACCTGCTCGTCTTTCTTACGATTATACTCCACTTTCTTCTCCTCGAAGTAATTTCTTCCATAGGAGTCAATGGAAACGATGAGAGGGCCGAATTCCTTTACGTGGCTGTGCCAGAGGGTCTCGGGCATTCCCAGGTCCTTCCACTGCGCCTCGACGATCTCCTCAACTTCTGTCGCTGCGACAACGGCGTTGCCGGCGGGGAATACACAGTGGATCGCGCCGAAGTCTTTGCAAGCGCGCTCTGTATTTTCTTTCATGCCTCCCTTGCCGAGAATGACGCGAACACCTGTGATCTTGACAAATTCATACTCAAACTTCTCCATGCGCATGGAGGTTGTCGGTCCTACGGAGACCATCTCATATTTGTCGTCTCCCAGAGGACGGATGATGGGGCCTGCGTGCAGGATCGCTGCATCTCTGACATCTACGGGAATCTCGCGTCCCTCCTCAACAACGCGGCGGTGCGCCACGTCGCGGCAGGTTGTGAGATCGCCTGTCAGGTAAATAATGTCGCCGATATGGATATCTTTGAGGTCCTCCGCGGATATGGGGGTGACCAGGATCTTCTTGCCGTCTCTGATTTCTACTGCCATTTTCGTACACTCCTTCCTGAGTTTATATATATCTGCATCTTTCGGATAAATCTAAGGACTTACTGTTGCTGCGACTTACTTCTCTTTGTATTCAAATCCTGTGTGCGTATCTACGGTGAAGTTGAGGTCCTTGTCAAAAACGATATGGCCTCTTCTGTGGCTCCAGCATCCGACGTTTACTGCGACGCCGATCGCGGAAGGATGACGGGCTGTATTCTCGATGTTGACGCCCATAACTGAGTAGTTGCCGCCCATACCCTGGGGACCGAGGCCGATCGCGTTGATGCCGTCCTCAAGGAGCTTCTCCATCTTGGCAGCATTGGCGTTGTCATTGTGGGATCCGATGGGACGCATCAGTGCCTTCTTGGAATTGAGGGCTGCGGTCTCTACGGAAGTGCCGACGCCTACGCCAACCAACAGAGGCGGACATGCATTGAGTCCGTAAGTTGTCATTCTGTCGAGGACAAACTTTGTGACGCCTTCGTAGCCTTCGCCGGGCATCAGAACAGTTGCGTTGCCGGGAAGCGTGCATCCGCCGCCTGCCATATATGTGTAGATCTCACATTTATCAGAGTGAGGAACGATGTCCCACCAGACAGTAGGTGTACCCTTGCCGACATTTTTGCCTGTGTTGTACTCGTCAAAAGTCTGCACGGAATTGTGGCGAAGAGGAGTATCAATTGTAGCCTGCATTACTGCTTCCTTAAGAAGCACTTCCAGATCGTCGATATAAGGGAACTGTGTGCCGCATTTTACCCAGAACTGCAGGACTCCTGTATCCTGGCAGGAAGGGCGGTTCAGTTTTACAGCCAGTTCCTGGTTGCGGAACATGGTCTCATAGATGACCTTTGCCATCGGGGAAGTCTCCTTCTCACTGAGCTCCTGGAGCTTTGCGATGACGTCGTCGGGGAGCTTGATGCCGGTGAATCCTACAAACTGCGCCATAATGTCTTTGAGTTTCTTTACCTGTGCTTCGTGTGACATGAGAATCTCCTTTCATATGTTATGAGTGTTTTACGTTGAAGTATAATTGATAGTTTCAATATTTTGATATCTCAATCCGTCTGCATCAGCCCGGGTAGAAGGGAAATGCGATCGGAAGAATGATCATACTTACTACAGTAGCGATGACGATCAGCGGAAGACCGGATTTCACGTAATCGATGAACTTGTAATTGCCGGCGCCTACAACCATGGTGTTGGCGGGCATGCCGATCGGCGTTGCGTATGCGCAGGAGCCGCCGATGACGCATGCCATCAGGACTGCTCTGGGATCCGCGCCCATGCCCTGTGCGATAGAGAGGCAGATGGGAGCCATCAGAGCGGTGGTCGCTGTGTTGGACATGAAGTTGGTCATCACGCAGCAGAGGATAAATACTACGAAAGTGAAGATGAGCGGGGAGGGATTGGAACCCAGCGCGCCGATCACTTTACTTGCGATCATTTCGCCTGCACCTGTGCTCTGTAGTGCAGATGCCAGGGAGAGCGTTCCGCCGAAGAGGAAGATGGTCTTAAGATCGATCGATTTGAGCGCCTCTTTCTCAGAGATAACACCAGTGAGGATCAAAAGGATCGCGCCGACGCATCCGGAGACACAGAGCTTAATGCCGATCTGGTCCTCGAAGACCATTGCTGCCAGTGTCAGGATCAGGATGACCAGGGAGAGTGTCTTCTTCCACTGCGGTACCTTTGAGAAATCTCTCTGGTTGTCGAATACGGAATCTCCGTTATCCGTTGTGTCATGATTGGGCAAAAGATTGAAACCGATGGTCGCGTAAAAGATGATACCGCAGATCAGGATCGGAAGTCCCACGATCGCGTATTCGAAAAATCCGAACTTTAATCCGAGGGGCTCAAGGGCTGACTGGGCGATCATGTTGCCGGGCGCTCCGATCAGGGAGAGGTTGCCGCCCATGGCCGCCGCGAATACGAGGGGCATCAGGAGTCTGGAGCGCTTGAATCCGGACTTTGCCGCGATTCCGATCACGACCGGGATCAGGACTGCTGCCGTTCCCGTGTTGGAGAGAACGCCGCTCATCAGACCAACGATGACCATGATCGCTACGATCAGGCTTCTCTCTGTTTTGGCAAACTTTGTGACAATGCCTCCGATCTCATTGGCCATTCCCGTTTCAAAAAACGCGCCGCCGACGATGAACATCGCTACGAACAGGATGACGTTTGAGTCGATGAATCCCGCGAAGGCGGTCTTGACATCGAGAACGCGTGTGACACAGAGGCCGACGCAGACGATCATGGATGTGAGGCCGAGCGGAATCTTCTCCGTAACGAACATAACAATGGCAAAAGCCAGAAAAATCAGTGTAATTGTGGCTGGACTCATTTTCTCTTTCCTCCATAAGCAAGGTTAAAAGCTTCTAAAGTTTGATGATCCGGCCGGGATTCATTTGATCTGTCTTTATTGTATATGGGGGATAGCGATAAGTAAATTTGTGTGTTTTTAGATATGCATAGGCAAAATTTATACTGTCAATCAGTTTTGTGCACTATATCAGATATGTTGTCTGGCTGAAATAGAAAGAGAAAACCCGGGGAAATGCTGCCATCTCCCCGGGCTCTTTCATCTGATGATCGGATACTTTTTGATATACTCTATGAATTTGTTGGTGCGCTCCGGCACAAACACTCCTTTCTTCCATATGACGCCGAACTTACTGGTGATCTCGGGACGGATCGGAATCTGCACAAAATCCCTTGGGTTGACCGCCAGAACAGAGTACAGCAGCGCGCCGCAGATGCCGCCCCGCAGGAAGTTGAGGATCGTGTAAAGCTGGCTGGAATATGCGATTACGTTGGGCGTAAGTCCCATAGCTCTGTAGCGGGCCGTCACTGTCTCATTTTGAACAGAGTCGGTATTGAAGAGGATGATCTTCTCATCCCTCAGCATCTCGAAGGTAACCTCTTTCTCCCCCGCATACCTGTGATTTCTGCCAATACAGTACACATACGAATCTTCCATCAGTACATGGGAATTAAACTGGTCAATGTTATAAAAGTCCATATTGACGAGCGCGCAGTCGAGTTTCTCCTCCTGCACCAGATTGCAGGCTTTCACGGAACCGTATTCGAAAAGTTGGACCGGCAGTCCTGTCTTCTCCTGAAACCCGTCTGTAAGACTTGGAAAGAACACCGTGCTGATCAGCGGAGGGATTCCGATCCTGATCGGCGTCTCCTGTTCTCCCAAAGAGGAGAACTCTGAGACCATGGCCCGTGTCTCCTTGAGCAGCGCTTCCGCCCGCCGATAGAACGCTTCCCCTTCCTTTGTCAGAGAGATCCTGTTCTTTTCATGATGAAACAGGCGGAGCTTCAATTCATTCTCCAGCTCGCGGATCGCGACCGAGATCGTGGGCTGCGTCACATATAATTCTTCCGCCGCCCGGGTGATGCTGTGGTAGCGGCAAACGGCGCAGAAGTATTCCAATTGATTAAGTTTCATTTATTTACTCCTTCAGGGGATGCATTACATTAATTATCCTGTTTCAGCAATATTTTGGCAATTCCTTTCCAAAGAAACGTCGTGCCAAAAAAGAGACGCAGAACGTGTTATAATGACTGTCATACAGTAAACAGCGGAGGAGGTTTTTCTGCATGGCAGCCTTTTTTGGAGCAAATGAGATATGGAAATCGTATGACGGGGAAGGCAGGGAGCCTGTCGTTCTGGCAGGCGTGCGCGAAACAGATGTAAAGGTACCGGTCTCGGAAGAAGAATTCGCCCACTCCCTGGAAGAGCTGGCCGAGCTTGCGAAAGCCTGCGGGATGGAGCCGCTGGACACTGTTACGCAGACACTCTCCCATATCAATACCGGCCTCTATGTTGGCGCCGGAAAGGCAGATGAGATCCGGATCAGCGCGGAAATGTTCGGCGCGGAGCGGGTCATCTTCAATGATACATTGTCCCCCTCCCAGATCCGGAACCTGCAAAAACTCCTGAAACTGCCCGTGATGGACCGGACGGCGCTGATCCTTGAGATCTTCGAGCGCAGGGCCAGGACCAGGGAAGCGCGTCTTCAGGTGGAACTTGCCAAACTCCGCTACTTAAAGCCCAGGCTGATCGGTATGTGGGAGACCCAGAACCGCCAGGGCGGCGCCTCGGGCTCTATGTCCGCCAAGGGCGAAGGCGAGACCCAGCTCGAGATCGACCGCCGCACCATTGACCACCGTCTCAGCGAGCTGACCAAGGAACTCAAGGGCGTCAGCCGTGAACGCGCTACGCAGCGCAAAAAGAGGCAGGGATCCGGAATCCCGCTGGTATCCCTTGTGGGATATACCAACGCCGGAAAGTCTACGATCATGAACGCGATGCTGGCTCAGTACTCCTCCGACGCAGTAACGGAAGGTGAACCTGATAAGAGGCAGGTCTTTGAAGCGGATATGCTCTTTGCGACCCTCGATACGACCGTCCGGCGTATCACAGTGGCGAGAGGACAGGAATTCCTTCTGTCCGATACGGTCGGCTTTATCCACAAACTTCCCACTTCCCTCGTCGAGGCGTTTAAATCGACACTCGAGGAAGTGACGCAGGCAGACCTTCTCGTTCAAGTGGTAGACGGCTCTGATCCGCATTGCAGGAAGCATATAGAAGTTACTAAACAGATCATTAACGAAATTGGCGCAGGACATATTCCCATGATCACAGTCTATAACAAGGCGGATCTCTGCGACCCGCCTGCGGCACATCCCGTCAAAGGCGCTATAGAACAGACAGTCGACGGAATAACCAATGTAAATCTTTACCTTTGCGCCAAGGAAAGCAGTTCGATCGAGTGCCTGTGCAGAACGATCTTTGATATTCTCCACGCCAAGCGGACCATCCGAACCTTCCTCATTCCGTATGATCGGGGAAGCGTTGTTTCATTTTTAATGGAACGGTCTGTTGTTTTACAGACAGAGTACACAGCGGACGGGACGAAGATCACGGCTGAATGTGATACAGCTACTGCGGAGCAGGTTGAGAAAATACTGAGACAATGAAACAACACACTTATCGCTGCACTACGAGGAGTATCCATGAATTATCACATTGAAGCAGAGACAAAACATAGAATCCGTATCCGGATCGGCACCCGCAAACTGTCCGAAGAACAGGCGAAAATTCTCAAATATGCCTTTTCACACGCTCCCGGCGTAAGCGAAGTGACAGTCTACAAGGCCTCCGCCGGCTGCGCCATCACTTACACCGGAGACCGCCGCGAGATCATCCGCCGCCTGAGCTCTTTCAATTTTGACAACGTGCAGATGATGGCCGAGAAAGAGGAAGAGAACGCCAGGATCAGCGCCGAAGAAATGAAAAAAAGAAAACTTGATCCTGAGCTCAAGCGCAAACTCCGCATGCGTATCCTCGGCGAAACAATAGCAGATACAGTCCTGCCTCTCCCTGTGCAGCTTGCTTACCATGCTTATCAGATGGTGACGCTCAAGGAGATGTGAATACCCGGAATATAGAAGCGTTCATAATTATTGGGATGGATCAGACACACAATGATCACATTTCAAGCTCCTGATCTTCATTGAACTCTCCTTTCCAAAACGTATATTAAGTTGAAATGCGGAAGGAAAATGCCGCATTACCTTATCGCTTGAAAGGAGAATCAATATGGATAAGAAAATGAAGATCATCGCGCTCATTGCGCTTCTCGCTTATGTAATATCTCCGGTCGACCTTGCTCCGGGTCCGATGGACGACATGATTATGTGCCTTCTGTACGCGATCATGAATTACAAGAGCATTCCCGGAGACGTGTTGGACGAAAAACCGGAATCCTGACAGCTAAAAAAACGGATCCCACGGCATGAATGCCATGGGATCCGTTTTCATATAGATTCAAGAGATTTTGGTAATACCCGTCTCTGTCACGATCGTTGAGACCGAAATATCAGTCTCTTCCGTAATGAGTTTCTCTAATTTCTGTGCCTCGAACGCCACCATGATCAAAGATTCTGGCGGCATGAACGTCATAAAGCGGTCATAATAGCCGGCTCCGTGGCCGCAGC
Organism: uncultured Lachnospiraceae bacterium; assembly: GCA_902785055.1. Lineage (GTDB taxonomy): Bacteria > Bacillota > Clostridia > Lachnospirales > Lachnospiraceae > CAG-791. The sequence continues at coordinate 41,204 of CACZXG010000010.1, read as the reverse complement.
GATTGCCATGCTCGTCGAACGCGACACAGGGAACAATAATCAGGTCAATATCCCTCGGTTCAAGGATCTTCGAATTCTTCATGACCGGTTCAAGAATTCCATAGGCGGCGCGATGCCAGGCATCTTTCTCGGCGGCGCGGTGCCAGGCATCTTTCTCTGCCGGTACAGCCGCTTTCATTATGCCTTTAGGGAGAGATATCGGATAGGCGACGCGATAGCCCTGTCCCTCTGCCCAGTTATTAAAAGCGTCGACATTTACTTCATCCCAGGTCCCTCTGTAGGAGAAAATAGTACTCACCTCACTGTACCTGGAATCTTTTATAAGTTTGATGAGGAGGTCACAGATCGCTCTGCTCTTCTCATCCCGCTCCTCCTGCGTGAGCGCGCGGCGTCTTTCTATAGCAAGCCCTCGCTGCTGTTTTTTATCTATTGCTTCTTTACCGGTCATACTATCCGTCCTCTGTTGCGACTGCTGATTGTCATTTACCTAACCTCTATAAGAATAGCACAAAAAAACTCAATTCTTGTGTTATACTTGGTTGGCACATCATAATTAGAAATCACCATAAAGATATTTAGAAAGGCAATAAATATGACTTTATATGAAGGCAGACCGCAGGACACGGAAGGGCGTCTCCCTCGGGAAATACGAACCTATGACTATCTGGACAACCTGCAGATTCCTTATCTGCGCACTGATCATGAACGCGCCGATAACATGGAGGCCTGCAACGAGATCGACGCCGTACTCGGTGTACTGATCTGCAAGAACCTCTTTCTCTGTAATCGCCAAAAGACCAGATTCTACCTGCTCATGATGCCCGGAGACAAGAAATTCAAGACCAAGGAGCTCTCCTCGCAGATTAATTCCGCCCGACTCTCTTTTGCCGGAGAAGACGATATGCTGAAATATCTGGATATCGAGCCGGGCGCCGTCAGCATCATGGGACTCACGAACGACAAAGAGCACCATATCACGCTCCTGATCGATGAAGACATCCTCAAGGACGAGTATATTGGCTGCCACCCCTGTGTGTGCACGAGCAGCCTGAAGCTGCGCACGAAGGACGTGATCGAAAAGTTCCTTCCGGCCACCGGACATGCATATACTACGGTTCACCTTGTCGGGGAGGACTAAGTTGTAAAACATAAAAGATCCCATGACCGGGTTTCGTGTCATGGGATCTTTTTCATTTCTGAATATAGACTGAGCTGATTACATTTCTCTCCACTGTCCGCTCTCGGAAGCGATCTCCGCGACCTTCACTGCGTCAGTATCAGAGAATGTGCCTTCCTTCACAACATACTCGCCGTCATCACCTCTCTGTACCACTGCGCGCTGACTGTCTCCGAAGAAGTCAAAATACATCAGCATTGAAGAATCATCACTGTTTGAAGAGACTGCTACGCTGTGTTTCTGTCCCTCGTCGGAAGTGTACTCCAGCTTCTGTGTTTTGACAAAAACCTGCTCGTTCATCTTCTGTGCCGTGAGATTAGAGAAAGCTGTTGCATTCGCAGCAACAGGATATGCCGCGACTGCGCCGCACGCGATCGCGATTGTGAGCATAGTTCCGAGTAATATATTCTTAAATTTCATTTGTTTTTACCTCCTTAACGATTGAACATCTTAATACCGGAGGAGGTCCTAAAACAGGTGAATTTCTGATGAAAATTCGGTTTATTTTGATTCTTTGGCGCGGATAATCGCTTTCATGATCTCCCGGAATGCGGCATACAGGACGCCGGCCACCGGCCATACGATCCAGGTGAGATCCCAGCGCATTGTCGTGAAACTCCAGATCAGATACACCGCTAATGCGATTGCCCAATACACGCCATCGTATTTCCCTGCCGCTTTGTTGAGTCTTGTATAATCGCCTTCTTCCAGCAGTCTGTCATAACCGCCCTGCCTGATACAGGTGAGCACGATCAGCTTAACGCCGACGGCACACATGACCAGCAGCAACGCTGTGCAAAGCAGCGGGAAAAGGTCGCTGTTATTGCTATACTTGACTGCATAGACTCCCAGCATGGGTACTGCCGAAACAATACACAGCATAACTCCGATGATCAGCCGCCTGCTGTGGGTTTCCGCATAGGCGTCCCGGCGCTCCTTCACCATTCCGTCCACGCCATAATCTGTATCGATCGCAATTCTCTCTAAATATTCGTATTTCTTTCCTCGCATCCCTTCCCGGATGAAAACGCCTACTGCAGCGGCGACCATGATCAGAAGGAGTGCTGTTCCGGCCGCTTCGGCTACACTTACATCCATCGCGATCCGGCCCTGTTCTGCAAGCCCTGCCAAAAGGACCAGGACTACAGGAGACAAAATGCAGACCATAACGCCTGTCGAGATCAGGCGCGATGAGGATTCATTATATTCCAAAAAGGAAGACGCTTCCTCCATGGAAACACTTCTGACCGTCTCTTCGAGGCCTTTGTCAACAGGCGCAAGTTCCAATTCCGGCTTCTCTTCGATTTCATCTTTTATTAAATAGTCCGTCGTGACTCCGAAAGCTTCCGCGAGCTGCAGGATCTTCTTGAGATCCGGCACGGCCTGCGCGCTCTCCCATTTGGACACGGACTGCCTGGATACCCCCAGCCTGTTCGCCAGTTCTTCCTGCGACCAACCGTTTTTCTTTCTGTTTTCTATAATTTTGTCTGCAAGAATCATCTTACTACCTCCACGATCTAAGTATACCGCATGTCTGCGCTCTTTGCTTATCTGCTCCGAGTATACTTCTGACCCCGGGTGCATGCCACCAACATCCCTTGTCAATCTGTCAACCGGCGGTTGCAACTGCTGTTATACCCACAAAAAACGAGCCGGAAATTATATCCGGCTCGCCATATAGGTCATTAGTATTCCGCTTGCCAATCAGCAGTCCGCCATGCTCTTTCCTTCTCCGACCAGCCCCTGGAAATCCTTGGTAAACTGGTCGATCGCCGCATCGATTGCCGGGTTCTTTACGAGCCCGTCAATGACATCCGGCGCTACGGTAACTGCCTTCACGCCATATCTGATCAGTTCAAGGACCTGCTGGCTGTTCTTGAAGCTTGCTGCAAGAAGGCCGCTGTCCAGGCCGTTTTCAGTGATCGCATCGTGGATATCCATTGCGACCTGTACGCCATCGAAGCCCATGTTGTCGATGCGGTTAACATAAGGAGCCACATACTCTGCGCCGCACTTGGCTGCCAGGAAGCCCTGCATAGCTGTGTAGATCGCTGTGCCGATGAAACGGATGCCCTCTTTCTTCAGCTGCTTCATAGCCTTGAAGCCTTCGGGGACGCAGGGAATCTTAACCAGCGTGGTCTTTCCCAGCACTTCCACGATTCTGTGCGCTTCTTCGACCATGCCCTCTGCAGTTGTCGATGTTGCCTGAACGAACAGCTCACCGTCCTCGCCGATAATGGAACGGATCTCTTTTAAGACCTCATAGGGGTCTCTTCCGGCTTTTGCCAGGATCGAAGGGTTGGTGGAAACGCCGTCGACCGGATAATACTCATAAATGCGGCGGATCTTCTCAACATTTGCGTCATCAATACAGAATTTCATTTTGTACCTCCTTATGGTGTCAAAGGACCTGTCCCGTTGACAATTACAGTGTCTGTTCCGTTCTTCCAATAATATCGTCCTGTGTCGCTTTACTAAGGACATTGAAGAATGCGCTGTATCCCGCCACGCGGACGATCAGATCCTTGTGCTTCTCCGGGTGCGCCTGCGCATCCAGCAAGGTCGCTTTATCCACTACATTATACTGCACATGGTAGCCTTCCAAACGGTTGAAAAATGTGCGGACGATAAATTCAAGCTTCTTGGTGTTCTCCGGTGTGGAGAGCATCGCCGGTGTGACCTTCTGGTTCAGGAGCACGCCGCCCGTGATCTCATGGGTGGGAAGTTTGGACACGGTCTTGAACACCGCCGTCGGGCCGTGCTTGTCCATGGAATGTGCAGGTGAACAGCCCTCAGCGAGGGGCTCCTTGGCATGGCGTCCATCAGGGGTTGCCATCGTGCCAAAACCCTGCCCGACGTTTGCAGAGATCGAAGAGGTTCCGCCATAACGGATGCCGCCGATCGGACCTCTTCCGAAGCGGGTGTTCTTATATTTCTTCATCTCATCCAGGTAGGATGCGTAAGCAGTCACAACCAGCTGATCGACATAATCATCGTCGTTGCCGTATTTTGGCGCATCATTTATCAGCATCTGGCGGATCCGCTCGCCCTCTTCTCCGGTAAAATCCGTCGCCAGAGCGTTCATAAGCTCGTCGCGGGAGATCTTCCCCTCTTCGTATACCAGCTTCTTGATGGCAGAAAGGCTGTCAGCCATATTCGCGATGCCGACCTGCAGACCGGAGATGAAATCATAAACTGCGCCGCCCTCTTTGATAGTCTTGCCGCGTCCCAGACAGTCCTGAGTCAGGCAGGAGCAGAGGATATCGGGCACTTCGCGCTCACTCGCCAGGTCGATCGCATTCTCCACGATGATACTCGCGCGGGTCAGCTCTCTGATCGCGCCGTCCCAAGCTTTCATCAGCTCGTCAAAAGATTCCATATCCCGGAAGTTGCCATAATCTTTAACAAATCTCTTTCCGCTGGTCACGTCGATGCCGTTGTTCATGACCATCAGGAGAATACGAGGGAAGTTCAGGTAGCTCATGCCGGTGCAGCGATAGCCCCATTTACCGGGAACTGCGGTCTCCACACATCCGATTGCGGAATAGCAGTAGGCGTCCTCTTTTTTGACACCCTTCTCGATGAAGGAAGGAATGATGACCTCGTCGTTGTTAAATGCAGGCATGCCTGTTCCGAGTTTTAAGACCTCAAGGGCTTCGTCCATGAAGGCCTGGTTGATATTTCTGTGATAGCGGACCGTCAGGTTGGGCTGGGGAAGCCTTGTCTGGCCGATGGATCTCAGGATCAGGAAGGACAGCTTGTTGACAGCGTCCTTGCCATCAGCCGTCTGGCCTCCGATCGTGACGTTCTGGTACATAGGGCTTCCGGCACTGGAGAATGTGTGCGCCTGGGAGCGAACCTTGTTGATGGTGAGTGTTTTGATCCAGAGGTTGGTAAGCAGCTCAACAGCCTGATCCTCGGTAATGGTTCCCTTTTCCAGATCGGACGCCAGATAAGGATATACGTACTGGTCGAAGCGGCCGTAGCTGAGAGAGTGTCCGTTGGACTCGATCTGCAGGATCAGCTGGATGAACCAGACGGCCTGCACTGCCTCGTGGAAGGTCTCCGCCGGCTGATAAGGGACCTTGTCGCAGACGCGGGCGATCTCAAGAAGCTCGGATTTCCTGGGCTCCTCCGCTGCCGCCGCCTTCTCGCGGGCCAGCGCCGCAAAGCGCTCAGCGAATCCCTTCACAGCATCGATCACGATCAGGACTGCCTTGTAGAACTGGTACTTGTCGATGGATTCCGGCTCGGTCAGGTCCAGCTCTGCCTTGAGCTTTCTCGCGCGGTCCTCATATCCCTTCAGGCCGACCTTCAGCATGTTGCCGTAGTCTACTGCCAGATGCGCGTCGCCGGCGTTGAGCTTTCCCTCCATGCCGAAGAATCCGGTGTCCATGTAGACCTGCATCTCTTCCGGGATCAGCGCTTCGCCGCGGGAACGAAGGTTGTTGTTCTCCCAGAAGGGAGCGATCTCTCGGAGCTGCTGCTTGGTCTCTTCCGTAATATAGAAGACATCGCCGTCGCGCTTCTCAAACAGGTCGAGCTCATCCATGATGAACTTCATCGTGTACTCCGGAAAGACCGGCGCGCCGCGGTTGACGGAGGACTGATTTCCGACCAGAACGGTCTCGTCCTCAATATATATATCCATTTTTGCCAAAATATTCTGAAGCATCAGCGCTCTCTTCATGACTGCAGGCTGATTCAGATTCTTCTTATAGGATTCTGTAGCCAGGACAGCACGCTGTGCGTCGATGTAGGGCTTCTGATCCAGGACGCTCTCGCGGTAGACCTGCATTCTGGGTGTCAGGGATCCGAAATGTGCTTTGTTTTCCATTTGGCGCTCCTTTATTTTCTATCGTAATTTACCAATGTTCTGTTCGTAGGATAATTATATCATCAATCCTATTTGCGTCAACATCTATTTCGTAAGGAATAATTATATTTTACGTTCGTAATTTATTATTTACAGAATCATCAGATAATGCTATCATTGGAACAGAATCTGAAAGTAATAAGGAGATTTGATTTGGAAGCAAAAGGAATTGTTTTTAACATACAGAAGTTCTCCATCCACGACGGTCCGGGTGTGCGGACCACCGTTTTCATGAAGGGATGTCCCCTTCGATGCAAATGGTGCTCCAATCCGGAGTCCCAACTTGCCAAAGTACAGATCATGTACCGCAGCGACAACTGCCTGCACTGTCAGAAGTGCGTGCATACCTGTCCAGAGAAGGCGATCACTGCTGAAGAGGGCGGAAGAATTCATATCGACTTTAATAGGTGTGCAGGTTGTCTTTCCTGCGTACAGGGATGCCCCGGACGCGCGCTGACAAATGAAGGGGAGTACAAAACTGTCGATGAGGTTGTAGAAGTGTGTATGCAGGATTCTTTTTTCTATGAGGAGTCTGACGGCGGTGTGACCATCTCCGGCGGCGAAGGCATGGTGCAGCCCGACTTCGTGGAAGCTTTGGTCCTTCGTTTTAAAGAGAAAGGAGTCCACACTGCGATCGAGACCACCGGGTGTGTGAGTCAGGAAGTCTTTCACAGGCTTGCTCCCCTCTTCGATCTCCTGCTCTTTGATGTCAAGCAGTATGATTCCGAGAAGCATAAGATTGGGACAGGTGTCGGCAACGAATTGATCGTTGAGAACCTGAGATGGGCGCACGAACAGGGGTTGAATGTTTTGCCCCGGATTCCGGTAATCCCGGGCTTCAACGCAGAACTGTCAGATGCGGAGGGAATTGCAAAGCTTCTGCATGATATCGGACTGGGGCACGTACAGCTCCTGCCCTTCCACCAGATGGGAGAGCGCAAATATGAGTTTCTGAACAGGAATTATGAAATGACCGGTGTGAAAGCTCTGCATCCGGAAGACTTGACGGATTATCAGAAGGTCTTTCTGGACCTGGGGATTGAGTGCTTCTTCTGAGAACTTTGGAACGGGCCATTGCATTAAGAATCACTATCTTATTGCAACAGCCCGTTCTTCCTTTTTTCCATTAAACCACATCAGCCAGCCGGATCTTCAGGTCCGGATAGATGCCCGATGGAATCACATCCTCAAAGGAATACATCTCCGCCGACTCGTGTCCGTCGTTCCGGCTGTAAACTGAAACAATTCTCTTTTCCGGATTGATGATCCAGTATTCCCGGACGCCGGCTGTGCGGTATTTGAAAAGCTTGAGCAAATAGTCCATCCGTTTCGAGGAGGGGGATACGACCTCAACAACCCAGTCCGGCGCCCCCACGCAGCCTTTATCCTCCGACTTGGCCGGATCACAGATTACCGTAAGATCCGGTTCCAGATAGATAGAATTATCTGCGTTCAGATAAACTGCATACGGCGGAATATACACTTCACACGCTCCCCCATGGGATCGGACGAAACCTGCAACTGCAAGATACATCTCGCCCACGATCTTCTGATGAGTTCTCGTGGGCGTCGCCATGTAATAGATCTCCCCATCGATCAGTTCCGCCCTGACGCCCTCCGGCAAAACATAGATATCCTCAATTGTATACTCCTCTTTCTTTGCCGCATATGCGCCCCAGGGCTCTCTGAGCACTCTGATACATCCGTCGATCATCTCGCCCGGATACCTGGTTGGCACCTCCTTCTGACCGTTTAACGCCCTGGCCAGCGCTTCCAGCGTTCCCTGCCTGGGGCTCTTCGTACTTCCGCTCATTACCTTCTGCACGGTGCCCAGGGGCACGCCTGAAAGCTCTGCCAGTTTCTCGTTACTGTATCCAAATTCTCTTTTCCTTCGCTGCATTTCTTCTATTGTCATGATAGCCTCCATCCATTCTAGAGCCGTTTGTTTGGTAATGGATCTAATATGGATTTATTTTACTCATATTGCTCTGTTTTGGCAATAATATGGTTTCGTTTATCAAATTAAATACTTTTCAATGAGCAGCTCAAATTCCCTTTTGTCCAAAGGCTGCTCGGAAGATTCGAATGTAATAATGAGCTGCTCCCCAATAAAAATCCCATTACTCTCATATAGCCTGATCTTTTCCAGAGCTTTTCGGGCATACTGCGGATCGTCCATTTTTCCAAAGTGCTCATGATAGCGCTGTATGCGCGTTCTCTTATTCAGTGTTGTAAAGTCCGGTCTGATCGTTATAGTTTTAGCCTGCTTTCTGAGAAGCAAAGGCTTTTCATACTTATATGGAATTCCTCTTTCATAATATTTATCAGCAATTATCTTTTCTGATTTGGATCTCACCCTTTCACCGCGATTGCTGTATATTGACGGTGTCTGATCAGAAAAATACCCTGGTTGGTATTCATCCTGCTCCCATTGTTTGACGAACATCTCTTCATCCGGCACAAATGGCGTGATCAGCTTTTTGCGCTCGCTGTGAAGAAGAGCGAATACATTAGCCAATGCCTTCTCATCAATTCTGTTAAGCGCTCTTCTCACCGCTTTCAGCTGATCAGTTGCCGTCTTCAGGAACGCCGCATTATAACTGTGCTGAGCCAATTCCATAATTTTAGGACCTTCCTTCACAGCCGACAGGTATTTCAGCTGCTTGATTCCATTTTTGTCAAGATAACTATGATAATAACGCGGTTTTCCTTTAATCATTGAGATTTGCAGTGTTCCCGGCAATGGACTGTCGGCATGCTTTTCGACTATCTGAACCAGTTTTTCCAACTCCTGTTCCTTTTTCAGGAGCATTTCCCTCAATCCAATATTCGGCATTTGTTTCCTCCCCTCTTCGTGATAAGTGTTATCTCTACGTTTTTTATTTGTACCCATGAACTTTCGGGCATTGTAATTGTTCTTCCACTCTTTTTTGTTTTGCAATTAGCTTTTTTATAGTTCCGATAATTGCTATTCTGATTTTTCTTTATTGCACCTACCTTTTTTTCATTTTTTTAATTGCAAACTTGTTCCTGGCATATTACCACTTATTTTCTCGGTCAATTTATAAGTGTTCTTCCGCAATCATTGATTCCGCAATTAAAACAATCCAAAAAAGATAAGTGCATAATTCACATTTTTGATTTGCAATTAAGCAGGTTGTTAAAGTAGCTAGTGCATATCTCTAATAGTTTGATCTGCACTTATTTGAGGTCCGCGCAAATAAGTGCGCTTTTAAATTCTCCGCCTTGTACTTATTCAAGCTGTGCTCATCTAAGTGCATAGTTTCATTTTTCATGTCTACACTTACCCCAGCCCTCGAACATGTAAGTGCTCGTTTCAGCTCCCATGTCTACACTTACCCCAGCCCTTATAAAACTAAATGCATCGATACCGTTATACCCTTTTCTGTGGAATTCGTTTCCTGCGAACGCAGAAGAATTTTGCCGGTGAAAGAACAACACCAGATATAGACATTATTCATGATAGATCAGAAAATGTAAAGCTCCGCGTGACCCGAAAGCGCCAAGCGTCTTGCCGACGCTTATTACTTATGAACGTAAGAGCACCCACATCATTCCACTGCAAATATGCTATAATTCAAATTACAAACAAAATCCATTAAGGAGGTCCTCCGCATGCGCAGAAAAGAAGACCGCACCAGCCAGATTCTGGCGCTTTTAGTACAAGAAAAGAAAATAGAAGTCGCCGAGCTCTCGGCGCATCTGGGTGTCTCTCAAGTCACAGTCCGCAAGGATCTGGACGCCATGGAAGCACAGGGCCTGATCACCAGAGAGCACGGCTTCGCAGTCCTGTCCAGCACGGATGATATCAAGGGGCGGCTGGCCTATCACTATGAAGAAAAGAAAAAGATCGCGCTGCGCGCGGCAGAACTTGTGAAAGACAGTGACACCATTATGATCGAGAGCGGCAGCTGCTGCGCACTGCTGGCTGCGGCACTGACAGAACTGCGAAGCGGAATAACCATGATCACCAACAGTGCCTTCATCGCGGATTACATTCGCCGCTCCTCCGATTTCCAGATCATTCTTCTGGGCGGCATTTACCAGCAGGACGCCCAGGTCATGGTCGGTCCCATGGTGCGCCAATGCGCGGAAAATTTCTGGGTCGACCGCTTCTTTATCGGCGTGGACGGCTGGTCCGCGCGGGCCGGCTTTACCAATCAGGACCAGATGCGCGCCCAGGCTGTTCGAGACATGGCAAGACAGGCGGACCAGGTAATCGTTCTGACGGAATCTGAAAAGTTTGACAGACACGGCACTGTACCGCTGAATCTGAAAGATCAGGTGAAGGCAGTCATCACGGATCAAAATATTGAGGAGCAGATCGTCACCGAACTTAACGCCCGGGGAATAGAAGTACTGTCCAGTTGATATGCATACGGTATGAAAAGGAGCGCAAACCAAAATGAATTATTACGACGAATACCGCAGCAAACTAAAGACTCCGGAACAGGCCGTCCGCTGCGTAAAGAGCGGCGACTGGGTTGACTACGGCACCAATGTCTGTTTTCCGACTCTCCTAGACAAGGCCCTGGCCGCCCGCCGCGATGAACTGACCGATGTCAAAGTCCGCGGCAATCTGGCTTTTGGCCCGGTCGAGATCGCGGAATGCGACCCCCTGCGGGAGCACTTCATTTACAACAGCTGGCACTGCTCCGCTTACGAGAGAAAACTCTGCGACAGGGGTCTGTGCAATTATATCCCAATGATCTTCAGGAATGTGGTGCCCTATTACCGCCATTTCCTGAACGTAAACGTCGCGATGATGTGCGCCACTCCGATGGATAGGCACGGCTATTTCAACCTCTCCTGCGCAGCCGGCATTGCCAAAGGCATTCTGCGGGATGCGGACATCGTGATCCTGGAGATCAACGAGCACCTGCCCTACATATATGGGGGCTTTGACGAGGTCATCCACATTTCCGAGGTCGACTGCGTCGTGGAGGGCGAGCATCCGCCGCTTCCTGAATTTCCGATCGCGCCGCCTTCCGAGGCCGAGTCCATGATCGCCGACCACATCATCCCTTATATACAGAGCGGTGCGACGCTGCAGCTTGGCATCGGCTCACTTCCCGGCGTCATCGGATCCAGACTCTCACAGTCCGACGTCAAAGATCTGGGTATGCACACAGAGCTCTGCGGGGACGCATATTACGAACTGTTCAAGGCGGGCAAACTCACTAACCGCTGCAAGACCTACCAGCCCGACAAGGGCGTCACAGGCATGGTCTTCGGATCACGTACACTCTATGACTGGGTGGACCGCAATCCGGGCGTCATCATTGAGCCGCTGGAATATGTCAACGCCGCCGAGACGATCGCCAAGCACCAGAACATGATTTCCATCAACAGCTGCATCTCCGTGGATCTCTACGGACAGGTCAACGCCGAGAGCGCGGGGCTGCGGCACATCAGCGGGACCGGCGGTTCCCTGGACTATCTGACCGGAGCGGCAATGAGCCGCGGCGGAAAAGCTTTCATCTGCATGACTTCTACCCACAAAGAAAAAGACGGCACTGTCCGTTCCCGGATCCTGCCGCACTTTAACGGGGAAATCGTGACGAACCCCCGCAGCCAGAGTTATTTTATAGTCACCGAATTCGGCGCTGTCAATCTGACCGGACGCACTACCTGGGAGCGTGCGGAAATGCTTATCAGCATTGCGCACCCCGATTTCCGGGATGAACTGATCCGCGCCGCGCAGGAGCAGAAAATCTGGCTCAGGTCCAACAAACGATGAATGGAGAAGGATCTGACGTTTTATCGCCGCTTCAGCGGCCTAATATGAAACAGGCCCAATGATATGCCGCATGTGCAGCATATCATTAGGCCTGTTCATTATACTCCCGCAATCTCCATGATCGTCTTCACAAGGAAAATGGTCAGCACCAGCAGCATTACCGGTTTGACGACCGCTCCGCCCTTCTTATCGAAGAAGTTGACGCCAATCTGGTTCCCCGCAATATTGCAGAGTCCTGCGAGGATACCCAGCGGTATCAGCACCGTTCCATTTATGAGAAACACCACCAGCGACGTGATGTTGGTCGTCATGTTGATAGCTTTTGTAAGTCCATTCGCCTCTTTAAGCGTCAGATGTGCCACAGAAGTCAGAAGCAAGATCAAAAAGGTTCCTGTCCCGGGTCCGTAAAATCCATCGTAGACGCCGATCACAAACGCGATCACACAGCTCAGGGCGCAAGTCTTTCTGAAGCTGTAAGGCTCTCTCTCCACATCAAAGTTCTTGGTCCGCAATACAAACCAGGCTGTGACGGGGAGAATGAAGAGCATCAGTATTTTGAATGATTCATTGCTGATGAGAAGGCTGATATGGGCGCCTGTATAAGAGCCCGCCAGCGCAAAGACCACTGCGAACACCGCCATCCTGAAGTTGATATAGCCTTCCCTGGCGAACCTGTATGTTGCCGTCGTCGTTCCCATGCAGGAGCTCATCTTATTGGTTCCGATCGCCTCATGGGGCGGCAGGCCGACCAGCATGTACACAGGCAGGGTGATCAGTCCCCCGCCTCCAGCGATCGCATCCACGATACCGGCGACGAAAACGGCCGGGAAGACCGGCCAGTATTTGAGCAGTGTTTCTATTACTGTTGATATAATCATTTAGACTCCGTATTCTGACTTGATAGTGAATGGTCCGTACTTGCATTACCTGTAAGCATGCTTAGAATAGTAATCACAACATAATTCTTTGTCAACCCGATTTTAAAGGCGCACCGGACTAAAGTTAATAGTCCGGTGCGCTTTTCATTTACCGCTGTTTTCAGTTATGGGTTGACCTAAATAGATGTATAATTTCGTAAAAAATGGTAATCTTGTACCAGAAGTTATGAAAAGGAGCCAAAACATTGAATCAGAATAAAAACTCATCCAAACTATTCTTCGCCTCCGACTACATGGAAGGCGCTCACCCTTTGATCCTGCAGCGGCTTATGGAGACAAATCTTCTCCACACAGCCGGCTACGGAACCGATGAATTCTCTGAATCAGCCCGCGCGAAAGTCCGGAAAGCATGCAATGCTCCCGATGCTGACGTCTATTTTCTTGTCGGCGGGACACAGACCAACGCCACCGTGATCGGGTCCATCCTTCGCCCTTACCAGGGCGTGATCGCAGCCGAGACCGGTCATGTCAGCACACACGAGGCAGGCGCGATCGAAGCCGGCGGCCACAAAGTTATCACGTTGCCTCACAAAAACGGAAAACTTGACGCCGATTCCATCGAGCGCTGCATTCAGGGTTACTGGGACGACGCCAATCATGAGCATATGGTCATGCCCGGCCTGGTCTATATTTCCCAGCCCACTGAATTCGGCACGCTTTATTCACTGGATGAGCTGACGAAGATCAGCGAAACCTGCCGCAAGCACAATGTTCCTCTTTATGTCGACGGCGCAAGACTCGCCTACGGCCTGGCTTGCAGGCAGAATGATGTGACGCTCCCCGACCTCGCCCGTCTCTGTGACGCCTTCTATATCGGCGGAACCAAGTGCGGCGCGCTGTTCGGTGAAGCGGTCGTCCTGCCCCAGCATGATTTTATCCCGCATTTCTTCACACTTATCAAGCAGAATGGCGCTCTGCTGGCCAAGGGAAGGATTGCAGGAATTCAGTTCGAGACTCTGTTTTCAGAGCTGCCGATGAACAGCAGCGGCGAGTCAGGAGAATCTGCAGCTTCAGACATGCCTCTCCTCTATGAGGCGATCGGCCAAAATGCGATCGACGCGGCGGACCGCATCCGCGCGGCTCTTGTTGAAAAAGGATATGAAATCTCTTTTGAGTGCCCCACAAACCAGCTCTTTATCACTGTGGATGACACGCAAAAGGAGCGCCTTGAAGCGCTCCTTGAACTGAGTTTCTGGGAAAAACTGCCGGACGGACGCACGGTCCTTCGCATCTGCACCAGCTGGGCAACCGACAGCAGCGATGTGGATAAACTGATCGAAATCTTATGAAAATAGCACCGTAAACTTAGAACCGTTGGCCGGTAAATGCATCTTCGTGCAAGCACGAGCTGCGCTTACCGGCTTATCGCGCAAAGAAAGCGACCGCGATCGCTCCCGGACCGGCATAAGTTCCGATCGTGGCACCGACCTTGGCGATCCGGAATTTTCCCGGATCATTTACATCGATCTGATCCGCATAAAGCCTGACGGAGTCATGGATGTATTTCTTCAGCGTTTCATCAGAGAATCCCGTGTATCCGAAGCAGAAAGGGCGCTCGAAGTCGATCCCGCCGAGTTTCTCCGCGAACTCCGTCAGCATGTTATTTCCGTTGCGGGAGCCGCGCGCCTTGCCAAGGATCCTGACAACGCCGTCCTCGATGGTGAGCACCGGTTTGAGAGACAGCAGTCCTCCTGCAAATGCAGCCGCCGCGGAAATCCGCCCGCCCAGTTTGAGGTATTCCAAAGTGTTGAAAATAGCGAGCACATGAGCGTCTTTCTTTTCTTCCTCGATCGCCGTATAAATTTGCGCAGCACTCATGCCCTGATCGCGCATCTGCACAGCGCGCTCCACTATAATAGCCTCCGAGATGCAGAACTGTTTCGTGTCGACGACAAAGACATCTCCCTCAAATTCCTGCGCCGCAACGCAGGCGCTCTGGAAGGAACCGGAAACCCCGGAGGAGAGGCAGAAGCATACCACCTGCTCTCCCGCCTTCACCGCTTTTTCAAAGTGACTGCTGTATTCAAAGGGCGTGATCTGGCTCGTCTTGGGAATCTCGTCGGTCTCGATCAGCCGCTCATAAAATTCGCGGTTGGAAAGTGTGACGCCGTCCAGGAATTCCTCTTCGCCGAAGCGCACCTTAAGCGGAAGTACCGTGATATTCCACTCTTTTGCCCACTCCTGCGAGATATCGCTGGCCGAATCGGTGATAATTCTGACACTCATTCTCACTTCTCCTTACTGTCTTTTGCCAAACAATTACATCTGCAAATGTTTTACCAGGCGAGGCTCCCCATCGGATCCCAGGGGTGCAGGACAATGGGTTCTGTATCAAAGGCTGCTGCCTGCTCAGGCGTGAAGTACTTGCGGTCCAGAAGGATCTGGTAGGAAAACTCCCCGAACCACTCGTCGCTCATCACATAATAGCCGTCCCTGCCGCGTTCCTTGCCCCAGCTGTTCTCCACCTTCCAGCGCACAGGCCTGCCCGCGTCATCCAGGTCAACCCCGGTTATGACCATCGCATGTGTCATGAGGCTCTCACCGTAGTCCAGCCGCTGCTCCTTGGTCATGGGGAAGTCCGTGGAGAAGAGCTCATCTACCGCGTAAGCGTCTGTCGTCAGATAGCCCGCCTTCCGATCCGAGAACTGCCCCACATCGCTGCCGAACCATACAGGGCGTCCGTCTTTTAACTGGCGGATCGTCAGATCCCGCAGATCGTCCATGGGGAGGTTAAGGTATTTGACCGGATAGGCGCCGCCGCGCACATTGCCTAGGTACCGCACTGTATAGGTGTGTCCGTAGGGCTTGTCCTTGGTAGGGGCATTGATCACTGTGACCATGTCTGCCAGATTCCAGCCGATATACTGCCTGAAGAATTCCTGCGGAGTGATGTCGTTTATCCGGATAAACTTCTTGTTCTTATCCCTGGTCTCCCAGGTAAAGCGCACAGGAGGCTTGCCCAGCGCAATGCAGAGCATCCGGTAGACGGTCTCCATCATCTTGTCCTTGCGGGCACGCAATGCCTCCATGTCCTCTCCCGCCTCATGGGCTGTGCGAAGTTCGCAGGCATACTCCCTGAGCTTCGTGGTCATGTACTTGCGAAGCTCTGCCGTCGCGGAGGAAGCTTCTGTCTCCGGCATCAGGTCCTTGGGCACCACGCCGTATTTCTCCACAAGGCTCCGGAACATATCCCACTGCCCGCCGTCTCCCAGCGGATCCTTCAGAAGGAAGCTCACCACGCGGCCGTCCCTCGGCTCGTCCAGAGTCTCAAGCATGCTTTCCAAAAAATAGTTGGCCTTCTCCAGCTTGTCATAGAACAGCGGATAGTTCTGGGAGAGCTCCGTGCTGTCGAGATCAAGCTTCTCCATGAGATCCAGCCGCATCACATTGAGCGCCGCGAACATCCAGCAGCGGCCGGAGGATTTCTGGTCGCACACCTTTCCCGCTTCCACTTCGATGCTGAAGGAAAAGGGATTGTTCTGCTGCACCGCGTAGTTTCTCGCCGCTCCGTTTACGCCCGCCTGGGCAGCCGCGTTCATAGCAACTCTGTTTACTCTGCTGCTGTCAAAAGATGTCTCAAATCTACGTAAATCATCAGTTGTTATTTCTTTTTTCATCGGACACTTCCTTACTGTTTTCTCCCGGGCCTGCGGCCCTCACAACGATCACTCTCTGATCGTCCCTCTCTCAATGTGTTTCTTAATGATCTGATCCGTGACTTCAAAAAGCTTCTCGGATCCGATTTTGGTCTTTCTCTGCCGACCATAGATCTGCTCCGCTCTCACACCGTGTTCCACCCAGTCTCCGCCGTCATTGCTGTCATTGAGCATGAGCGGCTGGAGATTATCCAGGGAATGAGCATATTTTGCCTCCGCAGTCTCATAGGCCTCGAACTCGTCGAAGAGCGCCGTCAGTTCCTCCTTCTGATCCTGGGGCAAAATAGAGAAGATCCTATCCTTCGCGGCGTCCTCCCGCGCTTTCTGAGTCTTCAGGTTCTCCTCATCATAGGCGTAGGTGTCGCCGGCGTCAATCTCCACGATGTCGTGGATCAGGCACATAAGCATGACCTTCGCGATATCGACCTCCTCGTTGGCGTACTCCCGCAGCAGGTAAGCCATGATCGCCATGTGCCAGGCGTGCTCCGCGTCGTTCTCCCTCCGGCCGTGCCCGGATAAGTGGGTCTGCCGCAGGATGTTTTTCTCCTTATCGATCTCCAGCGCAAATTCCAGCTGCTTTCTTAAGCGTTCCTCCATAGGCGGCTCCTTCCCGAACCGGAAATCCCCTGTCAGGGCTTTATCCGGCCAAGCATCAGATTCCGAGAATCCTCCTGGCGTTTCCGAACAGAATTTTCTCCTTGTCCTCGTCCGGAATATGCTCTCCGAGAACAGCCTGCACGTACATCCCGGGGTTGCAGATCGGGTAATCTGTCCCGAACAGCACTCTGTCAGAACCCACGGTCTGCGCCAAGGCAGCCAGCAGGCCGTATCGGAACAATCCGGTCCCCGATATATCCAGATTCAGGTTCGGGAACTTCTTCATACGTTCGACATGCAGCGATTCTTTCAGAAAAGCGGGGTGCACGTGGAAGCCGGGCACATAAGCGCTGCCGAACTTCTCCCGGAGCTGCAGTGCCGCGTCATTCACTTCACGGACTCTGTCAAAACTCTCCATCGCCCCTCTGTGATCCGAATCGATGACAGAGCCGCAAAAGACCGAGATTCCTGCCTCCGCCAAGTCTGCCGGCATCTGCTCCGGCTCCAGATAAAAGTGCTCGCCATACATGCCCATGAACTCGCCGCGATGTCTGTAGGGATGCGTGTGAAAATCGATGATCTTTCCGTTTCCGACTATATTTTGACTGAATTCTCTGCTCAAGTTCCCATCTCCTTCCGGGGAAGTCCCAGTTTTTTACAGGTAATGAAATAATAAATAGTCTCGAAGAACAGCATGATCGACCAGCCGATCAGACAGGACCAGGCGATGCCCACAATGCCCATTCGCGGCGCCAGGATCATCGTGCTCACCGTGCGGATCGACGCCTGGACGAAGGTGAAGATCACTGTCGTAAACATCTTTCCCATGCCCCTGAAGAAGCCCTGCACGGCGTTAGTCAGCGCCGGCCACAGATAGAAGAAAGCCATCACGCCCAGGTATTCGCTTCCCAGGCGCACCACTTCCTCCGCGCCGGCTCCCGTCACGAACATGCTCACGATGGGCCGTCTCAGGAAGAGCCCCACTGCGCAGATGACAACGTAATACATAAGCCCAAGTGTGACTCCTGCCCGATATCCCGGACGGATCCGGTCCTTTCGGCCCGCGCCCCGGTTCTGCGCCACGTAGGTCGAGATCGACGCACCGATGCCCTGCTCCGGAATGCAGGCGAAATCGTCCACTCTCGTCACCGCGTTGAAGGCCGCGATGCTGCTGACGCCCAGCGCGTTTACCTGCCCCTGGATCAGAACCTTGCACACCGGCTGGATAGTCTGCTGCAGTGCGCTCGGAAGCCCATACTTCAGTATACTTGCCAAAATATCGCCGTCAATCTTCCACCGGCTCCCAAATGGGCTGAGCGCGCGCTCTCTGGTCGCCATGTAATAGGCTGCCAGTCCCGCGGAGACCGCCTCAGCGATAACCGTTGTGACCGCGCTGCAGACAATTCCGAATCCCAAAAGGCCCAGAAAGATCAGGTCAAGCCCGGCATTGAGAAGTGCGGAAAACATCAGGAATTTCAGCGGCGTCTTGGAATCGCCCACACTCTTCATACCGGCTGCGATCGCGTTGTAAAAGAATGTGAAGGGCGCGCCCAAAAAAGTGATCCGCATATAGATCACCGTGATCCCGAAGATCTCCTCCGGCACTTCCATAAAGCGCAGGATCTGCGGCGCGAAGATAAATCCGAGTCCGGCCACTGCCAGACAGACTGCCCCGCCAAAGAGCAGCATCGTGGACATGGTCCGCTTCAGTTTCCCGTAATCTTTGGCGCCGAAGTGCTCGCTCATCAGAACGCCTGACCCGATGCACATCCCGCTGATCGCGAGGATCACCAGGTTCATCACAGGGGCCGCGATCCCTTCTGCTGCCAGGGCATTCTGCCCGATAAAACGTCCCGCGATGATCGAATCCACCGCGTTATAGGCCAGCTGCAGCCAGTTTCCCAATAGCAACGGCAGAGCGTAGCGCCACAGATGGCCATAGGGCTCGCCGCTTGTCATATCTCTCATAGTCGCTTATTTCTCCGGCTCTTTAGTCACTGCCTGCTCTCTTTGGGGGGCAACTCTTCTGCCGCTGGACCTGATCGCCCTCTGCGGACATACGAGCACACAAAGATGACATCCCACGCACTTGCCCGCATCCATCCGCGGTTTGCGCTCCGGCGACAGGGTGATCGCCTGATGTCCTCCGTCCGCGCAGGAAATCTCACAGCGCCCGCAGCCGATACATTTGGAAAGGTTGAACTTGGGATATACGATAGTATCCCTCTCAAGGACGTCCGTCGTGTCGCTGACTGTGTCCAATCCGACTCCCTTTATCTGCTCGACATTGTCGAGTCCCTTCGCCGCAAGGTAGAGATTCAGGCCCGATTTCAGGTCATCGATGATCCGGTATCCGTATTGCATTACAGCCGTCGTGACCTGTATGCTTCCCGCGCCCAGCATAATAAATTCCAGCGCGTCCATCCAGCTCTCCACGCCTCCCATGGCGCTTATGTGCATGTCCTTCAACTTGGGATTGTGCCCCATCTCCGCAATAAAGCGCAAAGCAATGGGTTTCACGGCATTTCCGCTGTATCCGCCCACTGCGGACATCCCGTGTACCGACGGAGCAGACACATAAGTGTGGGGATTGACCCCGATAATGCTCTTGATCGTATTGATCGCGGCGATCCCGTCCGCGCCTCCCCTGAGCGCCGCTTCCGCGGCGGAACTCATTTTATCGACATTTGGTGTAAGCTTGGCGAGGATCGGAATCTTCGCGCCGCGGCGGGCCGCCGCAGTAAATCTCTCGACCAGCTCCGGCACCTGTCCTATATCCGAGCCGAGGCCTCCTTCCGCCATATTGGGGCAGGAAAAATTGAGCTCGATCGCGTCCGCCCCATTTTCTTCGCACAGACGCGCAAGGCGCTCCCAGTCCTCGTCATTCTCGCCCATGATGGACGCCAGTATGAATTTGGTCGGATAGTTTGCCTTAAGGCGCCGGAAAACCTCCATATTCTCTTCCACGCTGTGGTCGGAGAGCTGTTCCACGTTCTTGAACCCTATGATGCTGCCGTTGTCGCCGTTGATCGCCGAATATCTTGGCGACGCTTCATGGATCTCAAGGGAGCAGATCGTCTTGAAGGCTGCGCCGGCCCATCCGGCCTCAAAAGCTCTGGCGCACATGTCATAAGTACTGGCCACGACCGAAGACGAGAGCAGGAATGGATTTTCCAGCGGAATTCCGCACATCTGCGTGCGCAGGCGGTTTTCATCCTGCGGCACTGCGATCTCCAGATCAGGCTTCACTTCCTCATACAGCCGCGTTACCAGTTTCCGGATCGGCACCTGACGCGGGCGCACACACGCCTCCTCGCACGGCGCGGAACATCCCGCACAGGGATTTTCGTCCGGCAAAACACCGGCCGCCGTATCCTCATTTTCAAACCACACGCTTCTAAGAAGCGATGCCGGATCGAGTCTGCCGCAGGCGGAGCTGCAAGGTGCATCGTGACATAATGCGCAATTGATCATATCAGAACGGTAAAGTTTCTTACTAAGCATAAATGCCTCCTGTCCTGAAAAAGGTCTGCAGTTCATTGTAAACATTTTACCATGACGACAATGTGCTTGGAAGTAACTCCTGAAGGCAGTATTTTGGCATATTGAGATCCACATGTCAAAACAGCGTTGACAGAGGTTTGATTTAATGGTATAAAGTATTAAACCGTTGAAGAAGAGTGAGTAAATTCTCTCAATGCTGACGCAGAGAGCCGCAGGTGGTGGGATTGCGGCGCAGCACGAGAATCATGTGAGACGGAGCAGACTCTCCGTGATCAATTGTCGGCATATGCTAGTATGCGTTAAGTGGGCGTGGTTTCACGTCAAGCCGGGTGGCACCGCAGGATCGATTTAACGACCCTGTCCCAGCATTTAACACTGGGACAGGGTCTTTCTGTTTATATAAGGTCCTCTCCCAAGCATACCAACCTATTCACTAAAGTGGAGCACCGAGCCGTGCTCCGGAAAGAGAGGAAACCATGGCAAACAACAACAATCAGAAGATTCCCTACAAGATCTATCTCTCCGAGAACGAGATCCCTTCCTCCTGGTACAACGTAAGGGCTGATATGAAGAACAAGCCCGCACCGCTTCTCAATCCCGGCACCCTTCAGCCCATGACTGCTGAAGAACTCAGCGCCGTTTTCTGTGAAGATCTCGTCGCCCAGGAGCTCGACAACGAGCACGCTTACATTCCGATCCCTCAGGAAATCAGGGATTTCTACAAGATGTACCGTCCTTCACCGCTGGTCCGCGCTTACTGCCTCGAAGAGAAGCTGCAGACCCCGGCGCACATCTATTACAAGTTTGAAGGCAACAACACCAGCGGCAGCCACAAGCTCAACTCCGCAGTCCCGCAGGCTTATTACGCCAAGAAGCAGGGCCTCAAAGGCGTCACGACCGAGACCGGCGCGGGCCAGTGGGGCACGGCGCTTTCCATGGCCTGCTCCTATTTTGACCTCGACTGCAAAGTATACATGGTCAAAGTCAGCTACGAGCAGAAGCCTTTCCGCCGCGAAGTGATGCGCACCTACGGCGCCTCCGTCACGCCTTCTCCGTCCGACACTACAAATGTCGGCCGCAAGATCCTCGCTGAGCACCCCGGCACAACCGGATCCCTCGGCTGCGCGATCTCCGAAGCAGTGGAAGTCGCTGTCTCCAATCCCGGCTACCGCTATGTGCTCGGATCCGTACTCAATCAGGTCCTTTTGCACCAGTCCGTCATCGGTCTTGAGACCAAGGCGGCCCTCGACAAATACGGCGTCAAGGCCGACATGATCATCGGCTGCGCCGGCGGCGGTTCCAACCTCGGCGGCCTCATCGCTCCTTTCGTGGGCGAGAAGCTCCGCGGCGAGGCGGACTATCAGATCATCGCAGTTGAGCCGGCTTCCTGCCCGAGCCTCACTCGCGGCGTCTACGCATACGACTTCTGCGACACCGGCATGGTGTGCCCGCTCGCCAAGATGTACACACTGGGCAGCGACTTCATCCCTGCTCCCAACCACGCAGGCGGCCTTCGCTATCACGGCATGAGCCCCGTGCTCTCCCAGCTCTACGACGACGGCCTGATGGAAGCTGTTTCCGTCAAGCAAACCGAAGTCTTCGAAGCAGCTGAGATGTTCGCCCGCGTTGAAGGCATCCTTCCCGCCCCTGAGAGCTCCCACGCAATCCGCGTGGCCATTGACGAAGCCCTCAAGTGCAAAGAGACCGGCGAAGCCAAGAACATCGTCTTCGGCCTCACCGGCACAGGTTACTTCGATATGGTCGCTTATGAGAAATATCATGACGGCCTGATGACCGACTACATTCCCACTGACGAGGAACTGGCCGCTTACAGGGCTAAGCTGCCGAAGGTCTGAAGCAACTTTTCTGCAGTTATATTGCCGCTTAAGTGCCGCTGGAGTATCTCCAGCGGCACTTTAACGGCAATCTTCTTGATTTAGAGCCTTTCTGACGCTTTAGTGCCCCTGGAGCACCTCCAGCGGCACTTTAACGGCATCAGCCAGTTGGTTATCAGCTGATGATCATCAGCCTAATACATCTCCCAAATTTGCCTCTTTGATGCCATGCTTCTCCGCATAGCCTGTAAGGAACAGGGTCAGAGCACCGTCGCCTGTGACGTTGCAAGCTGTTCCGAAGGAATCCTGCAGAGCGAAGATAGTAAGCATCAGAGCGGTTCCGTTCTCATCGAAGCCAAGCACGCCGGTGATCAGACCGAGGGATGCCATTACGGTACCGCCGGGAACGCCGGGAGCACCGATCGCGAATATGCCGAGCAGCAGGCAGAACAGGATCATCTTGCCGGGAGACGGGAACTCGCCGTAGAGCATCTTGGAAACAGCCATGACAAAGAATGTCTCAGTCATAACGGATCCGCAAAGGTGGATGTTTGCAAACAGCGGAATGCCGAAGCTTACCAGGTCGTCGCGGAGCGTGGGCTCGGACTTCTTGGCGCACTCAAGCGCCACGGAAAGAGTAGCCGCGCTGGACATGGTTCCGACAGCTGTCATGTAAGCCGGACCGTAGTTTCTGATAACGTTCATCGGATTTCTTCCGGAGTAAGCGCCCGCAATGCCGTACAGCAGCGCCAGCCAGATGTAGTGGCCGAGCATAACGATCACGATGATGATCAGGAAGATCGGCAGCTGCTTTGTAATGGTTCCCTCGTAAGCCAGCGTGCAGAATGTGCAGCCGATCAGAACGGGAAGGACCGGGATGACGAACTTCGTGACGATGCTCAGGACGATCTTCTGGAATTCCTCAAGAACGCCCGTGATCAATCTGCTCTTATTCCAGGTCGCCGCAAGGCCTACCATTACAGAGAAGAACAGCGCGGACATGACGGGCATGATCTGCGGGATCGTCAGTTCGAATACTACCGGAGGAAGTTCCTTGAGGCCGTCCACTTCAGGGCTGATGTTCAGGAAGGGCAAAATAGTGAAGCCCGCCCCTGTAGCAAAGAACGCTGCACCGATGGAGGAGATGTAAGCGATGCAAAGCGCTACAGCCAGCATACGTGACGCGTTGTTGCCAAGCCTTGTGATGGAAGGGGCGATGAAGCCGATGATGATCAGCGGCACGCAGAAGTTGATGAACTGGCTCGAGATGAACTTGACTGTCACGATGATATTGAGCAGCGCGGTGGCAATTCCCGATCCGTCAATCGCGCTCAGGGCAAGTCCTGCGGCGATACCTACTGCCAGCGCGACCAGAAGCCTGAACGGCAGACTTTGTGTAAAACTTTCCTTTTTCATGTTAAATTCCCTCTTTCTTTTGCTTTATTTCCGAACCTGCATTTCCCTCATTGCAGGCACGAATCCATTCTCAAACGACGCTGAACCGCCTGTTTACAGGCACGAATCCACGTCAACCTGGTCGATCATGACCTTGAGGATCTCCTTATCCGTCTCCTTCATGCCGATCTTTCCAATGTAGCCCATGTTCTTGATCGTCTTTTCGACGTCGCTCTCAACAAATCCTTCGCCGCCACAAGTTCTTCCTTGAGGATCGTTGTGTAATTCCTCATTAATTCCTCACTCAGTTCCATATTTCCCCTTCTTTTCCGCAGTCCGCGCTTCCTGCAATAGAAAGAGCGGCAAACGCCGCCCTTTTCAAAATATCAGTATCTTTCAATACTATCTCCAAAGTGTAATGTTTCAGGCTTTCCCAATCTCTGCGCGAAGCTTCGCGGCGACTTCCTCGCACTGCGCTTCGTCCAGTTTCTTAATATTAGGATCCATCGCGAAGGTTCCGCCCCACTCGAATTCATCTTTATATTTGGGCACCAGGTGCATGTGAAGGTGGTGACCTGTGTCCCCATACATTCCGTAATTGACCTTGTCGGGATGGAATACTTTGTGGATCGCGTTAGCGGTCGTCACTACATCCTCGATAAAAGCAGTTCTGTCTTCCAGAGACAGCTCAAGCATTTCCGACACATGGTGCTTGCTCGCCACGATCACGCGGCCAGGATGGGACTGCTCTTTGAAGAGATAAACGGTGCTGGCGGGAAGTTCGCACACTTCATAACCAAATTTCGCGACCAGTTCGCCCTTAGCGCAATACGCACAATTCATATCCATACAGATTACCTTCCTTTTCTTATGTATTCCCTCAGAGTAATAGATTTCGTTACTGTAATATTGTACCTCTATCGTGTAATTCTAATCACCGGATTTGGGCAAAATAGTACTTTTTTTCATTTGATCTCATCACTATTTTTGGCCCCTAACGGAAAACCGTTCATAATCACAGCAAATAATGCTACAATAGTCCGAAGAGTTTTTCTTTGAAAACCAAATGCATTCTTTCCAAGGAGTATAAAATGTCTGTCTTAGCTATTCTATATGTTATGATCGTGATCCTCGCCGGATCCTGCGTCCAAAGCGCGCTGGGCTTTGGCACCACCATGATCACCATGGGCTTCCTTCCGCTGATCATGGAATACAGCAAGGCCATGGGTCTTTCAATTGTCATGGTAACCATCAGTACCATCTATATCTCCGTCAAATACAGAGATTCGATCCGGTGGGCTGTCATGCTGCCTTTTCTGATCCCCACAGCCGTAATTTGCGGCATTGTGAATCTCTTGTCCGCCAAGGTCAGTTCCGACGTCATGTACCTTCTACTGGGTATCATGTTCGTGGCTGTCTCTATCTTCTTCTTTGTATTCTCGGACAAGATCCACATAACGCCCAATCCTGTATCCGGTACGATCCTAGGCGTCATCTGCGGCATCTGCTACGGACTCTTCGCCTCCGGCGGTCCCACAGCAGCTCTCTACCTCCTGCCGGCCACTAAAAGCAAAAAGGAATACCTGGCAACCATCCAGGCATTCCTCTGCGTAAACAATATTGTAGTTCTTGTTATCAGCCTCATCCTCGGGCGTCTCGACATGGCGGACCTGCCGATGGTCGGCGCCGGCATCGTCGCGATGCTGGCAGGAACACTGCTGGGGCTTGTGATCCACAATAAAATCCCTGCGTCCGTGTTTGGGAAGGTTATTTATGCCTTTGTGGGAGTCGGAGGAGTGTGGATCATCGTGAGCCACCTGCTTTAGTGATGGGCTCCGCGGACAACTTCCGACAGCGGCGCTATTTCAATACCTTCAGCGGCAAGCGCCTCGCGGATACGTGTCACGAAGACCAGTGCTTTTTCGTTGTCGCCATGCACACAGATCGAATCCGGCACGATCTCGATGTCTCGTCCGTCAATCGCCGTAACTCTGTGCTCCTTCACCATGCGGATCACGCGGCTGATCGCCAGCTCTTCATCGTGGATCACAGCGCCTTCCCGGCTTCTGGGCACAAGGCTTCCGTCGGGCATGTACGCCCTGTCTGCGAATACCTCTCTGGCTACGGGAAGACCGATGTCCTGAGCGGCGATGACGCTCTCGCTCCCCGCAAGGCCCATGAGGATCAGCGACGAGTCAAAATCCTGCACGGCTTCTGCGATCTCCAGAGCCAGTTTGTAGTCCTTTCCGGCCATATTGTACAGCGCGCCGTGAGGTTTTACATGCTGGAGCTTTACACCTGCTGCCTTTGCAAAAGCATATAGCGCGCCCAGCTGATAAGTCACATACGCCGCAGCTTCCTTAGGCGATACGTTCATGTTTCTGCGGCCAAATCCCATAAGATCCGGATATCCCGGATGGGCGCCGATTCCGATACCGGCTTCCTTGGCCATCGCGACAGTTTTCTGCATCACCATGGGGTCTGATGCGTGATAGCCGCACGCGATATTGCAGGAGGAGATCATCGGGATCACCTTGTCATCCATGCCCATCTTATATGCGCCGAAACTCTCTCCCAGATCACAATTCAGATCAACTTTTATCATATTGTCATCTCCATTCTGTATCTGACCGATTTTTTGGAACCAATTCTGTATCCGTTTTATTCCTTCAGATCGACATTCTTCACATCGAGGATCAGCATGTGCCCGGGCGCGTGTGTGATCGCGAAATCCGGTTTGACGTTCATCACCACGGACTGAGGCGTCACGCCGCAGGGCCAGAACATAGTAACTTCGCCTTCTTTGATCTCCACGGGATCTCCGAATTCGGGATGATTGATGTCCTTAATTCCGATCACGGAAGGATCGCCGATGTGGATCGGGCTTCCGTGCACCTTGGGAAGCTGCGCTGTGACCGTAACGGCCTTTACGACCTGCTGCGGAGGCACGGGGCGCATGGAGACGACCATCTTGCCGGAGAATACGCCGGCCGGAACTGTGTCGATCCCGGTGATATACATGGGGACATTGCGGCCCATGGTGTTGTGGCGCATCTCGATTCCCGCTTCGATCATCTCGGATTCGA
Source organism: uncultured Lachnospiraceae bacterium (assembly GCA_902785055.1). Taxonomy (GTDB): domain Bacteria; phylum Bacillota; class Clostridia; order Lachnospirales; family Lachnospiraceae; genus CAG-791. The sequence goes on along the minus strand of CACZXG010000010.1, from coordinate 14,379 downwards.
AACTGAAGGAGCATCCGATGAGGAATCCCACAAGGTCATCGCTCCAGAACTGCTCCACATCCGTGTACTCGCCGGTGCAGACGCCCTTCTCATAGATCCTGTATTTAGGGAAATCCTTGGCTATATCACAATCTTTTGCCACAAATTTAGTGAAGCGGCTGCCTGTATCGAGAACTTCCAGCACAGGGCAGGCCTTAGGATTGCGCTGTGCGAACAGCAGGAAATCGTAAGCGTGCTCCTTGCGGAGAATGATGAGGTTCGCCTGGGCATATCCCGGGCACAGTCCGCTGGTGGGCTCTGTAAATTTGCCCTCGCGGATCAAATGCCGCATCTGTACAGGTGTCAAATCCTTATAATCACTGATCATCTGTTATTACCTCCCTTTCTTTTCCATTCTCTCCGTTTCCAGGCCTTTTTGGTCCAGCCGGAGCGGGAACTGCCGCTGCTGCTTCCGTCCGCCCTAAGGCCAAGTGCCTTAAAGCCCGCAGGTGTGCTCTTCTCCAGGATCTTGCAGTGCTCCTTCCACTTCCAGCTTGCCTCCCGCATCAGGACCTGCGCCTCCTGTACCGTGCATCTTTCAAACTGCACCTTCTGTCCCGGGCGCAGCTGTGCGAACAGGGGGATGTCGACGTTGATCACGGACGCTATTTTGGCATATCCGCCTGTTGTCTGTCTGTCTGCCATCATCACGATGGGCTCTCCGGCACCGGAGATCTGGACGCTTCCGTTTACGATCCCGTCGGACAAAATATCGTAACCGTCAACGGCTTCGACCTTAGGTCCTGTCAGCCTGTATCCCATGCGATCACTTTGGGCAGTGATCACATAGGAGCTCTTGTAGAAAGTCTGAATTCCCTTATCTGTGAACATATCCTCCTGAGGACCGGGGATCACGCGTACTTTGGTGATGTCCGGATCATCCGGGGATACGAGCCTGTGCGCAGGCACCCACCTCCAGGAAAAGTCCCTCCGGCCGTTCTCGGGGTGTCGCAGCGCGATCTCGTCGCCGGCCATAAGGGCCCTCCCGTGGAATCCGCCGATCCCGCAGCGCAGGTTAGTACTGCGGCTTCCCATTACCATGGGAATATCCAGTCCTCCGCCCACGGCGACTGATCCGTAGATTCCGACTTTTCCTGTCAATATTTTTACAGTAATTCCCGCCGGCACGCGCACGGCCTTGTTGGCCGGGTACACTCTTCCTCCGACGTCAATGGAGAAATCTCCGCCGCAGACGGCGAGATTTACTGTCTCATCAAATTTCAGCACCGGTCCGATCAGGCAGAATTCCAACACTGCCTCGGAATCCTTGTTTCCGACCAGCACATTAGCCATTCTGGAAGCGACTCTGTCCATGAAACCGCTCGGTGCGAAGCCGCTGTTCTGATATCCCAGCCTTCCTTTATCCTGGATCGTCGTGCGGGGGCCGGGGCTGATCACATGCATTGCCATAGTCTTTTACGTCACCCCTCTCTGATCCACTCATACTCATAGGTTCCGTCCTCTACCTTCGCCCGTATCTCCTTAAACTGCTGCTCAGTGATCGGGACAAAGCGGATAAACTCACCTGCTTCATAAAGGATCGGTTTTTCCCTCTCATGGTCATACAGTTCCAGCGGCGTGCGGCCGATGATCTGCCATCCTCCCGGAGAGACCAGCGGGTAGATTCCGGTCTGGTTGGCTGCGATACCCACGGAGCCCTTTTCCAGGCGCTCTCTGGGGTTTTTAAGTCTGGGCGTACTGATGGACTGATCCATTCCGCCAAGATATACAAATCCCGGCATGAATCCAAGCATATAGATCAGGTAGTCCACTGCGCTGTGTCTTCTTATGACCTCCTCTTCAGAGATTCCCGCGTGCTCCGCCACAAAAGGCAGATCCGGGCCGAATTCTCCTCCGTAGCACACTGGGATCACAATAGTCTTCTTCTTTAAACTATCGCTTCCCAGGTCCATCTGCGACAGTTCCAGCCCGATCCTCTCGGCAAGCTCGTCGTATCCGATCGTTACGGGGCGATAATGGACCATGAGCGTCGCATAGGTCTGAACGTACTCGTTGACGCCCTTGATATTTTTCTTTGTGAGATACTTCCTTGCAACCCGCACGATCCTGCTGATCTCCGGGTCGATGCTGTTTCCGAAAATGATCGTCAGCGCAGAATCTCCCACCGGCAGTATTTTGTAATCCATGTGGTTTCCTTTATATGTGTGAAAAACGGACTTGACCCGTAGCAAATACGCTGCGGGTCAATAGTTCCAATATGATCAATTATTTGCAGATAACGCTCCGGATCAGCCGCTGATCAGCTTCTTAAGTCCGGACATGAACGCGTTCATGTTTCTTGCAGCGATGAAGATGAAGATCGCGATTACGATAACGACCAGAACGTTGAACCAGGTCTTATTCTTGTATTCCTTCATGATTGCGGCGTCGTTGGCCACGATCAGAAGAAGGATTCCCGTAACGGGAAGAAGAATAGCGTTGGCAGCCTGTGCGAACAGAATGATCTGTGTAGGGCTGGCTCCCAGTGTGCAGGTCGCGAAAATACCGAATGCAAGAACGATGATCCAGAAAACTTTGAATCTGGTCTGCTTCATGTCTTCGCCCCAGCCAAGAATACCGGAGCTCGCGAATGCCGCTGCAAGAGGAGCTGTCAGGGTACTTGTGATACCTGCAGCGAAAAGGCCGATACCGAAGATCACGGTAGCCCAGCTTCCCAGAAGGGGAGTAAGAGCCTTGGCCATGTCAGAGCCGGATGCGATCGTTCCGCCGGACGCATGGATCGTCGCTGCCGCGCAGACGATGATCGCCATGGAGATGATTCCGCCAAGTCCGATCGAAATGATCGAGTCAAATCTCGAATTTGCGAGCGCGTCTTCCTTGTCGTCTGTCTTGCCCCACTTTGTAGAAGCGGAAGCAGCGTGCAGGTAAATATTATAAGGCACGACCGTGGTTCCCATCAGGGCCGCAACTGTCATCCAGTCTCCGCCGTCCGGAACCTTAAATCCGAAGAGGCCTGCAAAAACTGCGCCCCAGTCGGGCTTTGCCGCAAACGCGCAGATTAGGAAAATAACACCCATCAGCACGACAAGTGCTGTGAGGATATTCTCGACGCGCTGATAGCTTCCGGAGAACAGAAGCGCGAACGCGATCACGCCAAGAACCAGAGCGAGCACTATTTTGGCTGTCTGGTTGTCCGCAGCGGGGAACGCCGCCTGAATGCCGAGGATCGATCCTGTCAGGTTTCCGGTCTCATAGGCGATATTGCCGATAAAGACTGCCGCGATTACGAGGATGGAGATCAGGATCCTGGCTCCCTGGCTCGTAAACTTCTCTCTCAGAGCTTCGCCGAGACCCATTCCTGAAACAATACCGAGGCGGGCTGCCATGGACTGCATGATGATGACCGAAATAACGGACAGAAGCATCGCCCACAGAAGCGTATAACCGGCTGTCGCACCTGAAATGGAGCAGGAAGTAACTGTTCCGGGGCCGATAAACGCCGCTGCAACGAGCGCGCCGGGGCCCACATTTTTGATACGGGTAGCTAATTTATTCATTTCGCCCTCCTTAAACTTTAATTAAGTCACCATTTTAAAGCAGTAAAGGGCGAAAGTCAACTTTTAAGCGTATAATTGTATCCAATTATCCCGTTATTCTCCCTCGATCTCCAGCCGGAAATTGTAATCTGCTCCGTCCAGACTGGCCTGAGCTGCCTGCATATTTGCGGAAATGCGCACTTCCTGAAGATTTTCCAGTTCCAAAAGCGGCGTCAGATCAGTAAGTTTATCATTCCATGGGATATCAAGTTCCGCCAGTTCCGGATGATTTCGGACAAACTCCGCGAACAGCGCATTGGCATCCTCCGCCGTGCATTCTTCACCGAAGCCGCCGTCAGCCTGGAAACTCCGTATTTCTATTCCCTCCAGATCGGAAATATAGAGCACAGGATCTGTATTTCCCATCATAAGCCTGCTGAAGGCCGGTACTGAGGAGAGCGGCGAGAAATCCTCAATGTGGTGCCCGCTCACGGCAAACTCAAATCCTCCGTTTTCCTTGACTGCCGTCGAATAGTCAGCCTCAGCCAGCGGTGACAGATCGCTCACTCGGGTGTCCGAAATATCCAGTCTGCACAGCTGCGTCAGGTTCTGTACTCCCTGAATACTCTCAATATTAGGGCCGTTAAGCCAGAGACTGTGCAGATTCTGCAATGCGAAAACCGGAGATATATCGGACAGCTTGTCACAGAATGCGAGTCCCAGATCGTGCAGCTCGCGCAAGTTCTGGATTCCATCCACGCTCTCCAGGGGCTGGTCCCAAAGGTTCAGGAAATGCAGACCGGTGAGCTTTTCGAAATAGTCCATGCTCTCCACAACTCCGCTGCCGCGCGCGACCTTTCTTTCTTCTCCGGTGTCAAAGTTATGGACCGACAGTTCCGGACGATTGCTGTCTCCCCAGTTTTTCCATATTCCTTCATTCTCATCCGGATCAAACAGGACGTCTCCGGCCAGAGAGAAGCGTTCAACTCTCCGCAGCAGCGCATCAGGCAGAGTCTCCAGCTCGTCCAGGCTAAGAAGTGTGAGTCCGGAGTTGTCCAGCTCCCAGCCGCCCTGCGGATACTCTATGTGATACTCATTGAAATTTCCCGCTTGAACCAGATCTTTTGCCTGCTCCTCAAGTTCCGGAGAGACAGTTATAAAGGTCCCGTGGAACCTCTCTATGGGCTTGAGGTTCTCAAGACCTTCGATTCCCACAAACTTAAAGCTTACCGGCTGGGAATTGTCCATTTCGTTCAGAAAATCCAGGTTTTCTATTCCCGCGACACTGTCCAGAAGAAATGCACCTGTCCGGAAATTTACTTCCTCAGGCAGCACGTATCCGCCGGTGATCTCCAGAGAACTCAGGTCCATTCCTTCCATCGCGCTAAAATCAGTCAGACGGGGGCAATTGTAGATCTTAAGGATCCCGCCCTTTTTGCCGAATCCGTTCGGACTTTCAAGTCCCTCCAGGGATCTGAGCGTCTGACAGTTGGATAAGGTCAGATTGGGCACCGCCCACTCCTCCGGGGCTGATGTCAGATCCGTGATCGCGCAGCGGTCCAGTGTGAGTTCCTGCGCAGGCTGCGGCAGCGCGGAAATGTCCACCTGATCCAGATTTCCCAGCGTCAGGTAAGTGATCCTGCAGTCTGCAAGAGCGGCATAGATCGCTCCCGCATCTGCGGAATTATCCGGGCGCAGACTTAACCGGTTGATAACGCCGAATGCAGCAAGTCCGCTGTAATCGCCGGCGCTTCCGTTAAGCTCCAGCGACTTAAGATTCGTGCGTCCCTGAGAGATCTGTGTCAAAAAATCGAGATTGGGAAGGGCAACGCCGCTGAGGACTATGTCCTCCAGCATATTGAGGTTTCCTACAAAAGACGCATCCTGAATCCGGTTGTCAAAATCTTCGCTGAGAAAGAGCTGCTGCAGGCTTCTGCATGCTCCAACCGGACTGTAATCCCCAATGGAAGGACAGTTGTTGATCTGAAGTGTGTTCAGCCCGGTCAGGGAACCTACGGCAGAAATATCTCCAAGCTGTCTGAGATCGTTCAGATGCAGTCTGTTAACGCCCACTTTTCCCTGAAGGAAGGATAGGTCTGTGACCGCTAATCCGGACAGGTTAACGTATTTGAGCCGCTTGCAGCCGGCAAGGCCGGACAGGTCGGCAGCGTTCCCGTTTCCCTCTGCATCCAGACTAAAGTCCAACAGATCCGGAGGGGTGAAGGCAGAGAAATCCGCTGTTCTTCCCGGCGCCAGCTCCAGCTGCGCGACCTGCAGTTTCTGACAGTTTCTGAGCGGGGAATAATCCGCGTCGCAGCGCAAATGAGCTTCCCGGATCCCTGACTGCGCGATCCAGTTAAGGTCGCCCAGATCGCAGTCCCTGGCATAGATTTTCTTCATCGTGGGCACGCCGCTGAGGTCCGGCGCGTCTGTCACTCTCACATTCACCAGGTGAATCTCTTCCAGATGCGGCATCATAGAGAGAAAACGCAGGTCATAGGGCGTCATAGTGACCTCCGACCCATCTCCGTTCCAGTACCAGCGTCTGTCGCCTTCCCCGGATTCGTTTGCGAGTTGATATGCAATATCTTCCCCTGCGTCTCCCATCCTCTGGAAGGCGTTAAACTCCTCAGTCTTATAGTAACCAAAATGCTCACCGATGACCGCGACGCATTTGATCCGGGCCAGTTCCTCTGCCGTCAGACCCGCCGGGAGAGGATAAACGATCTCCTTCTGTGTCTCTTCAGCCGAGGGCGCCGCCTCCTGTGCCGGAGTGCCCTGCATGCTCCGGACAATCATGAAAATGGCCAGTGCGAGCAGGGCTGCTCCTCCCGCTATGAGCGCGACGGGAAGTCTGCTCTTTTTTGCCGGGAGCGCGTCGATAATGCGGTCCGCCACGAGATCTGCGTCTCGCCCGCTCACCGATATGATATTCCGCGCATAGATCGCGTTCTTGATGTCATCCGGGATCGCCGCCTTGTCCAGCTGCAGAGGCAGCACCTTATCTCCTCCCTTTCCAACCGCGGCAAGAAGAGCGTCCGTCAGTGTCTTGTCCTTATAGAAGTTTTCGGAAAGAGCTGCCAGAAGGATCTCATCCCCTTCGGGGCTGCCCTCAGAGACTTTGATCCCTTTCTCCCTGAGCGCGTCGAGAACGGGGGTAAGCACCGTTTTATCTGCCTGCGCAAATAATAGTTTCACAGATTGCCCACTCATAACTATCCTCCTGTCAATTTACCAATACTACTGAAAACCCTGCGTCTGCGCTCCACGAGAGCGGCAGCATATCCCTGCTGACCGTCACTTTCTTCAGGCGCGTGAAACCATCCAAAGACTCCAGATCCCTCACGCCTGTATGCTCCAAATGAAGCGTTTCCAGGCTTGGAAGATCCTCCAGCGGAGCTATGTCCTCCATTGTGCTTCCCGCAAGAGAGAGTTCTCTAAGAAGCACATGAGAATTCAGATCGGAAATATCCTTCAGGGGCTGGCATAAAAGTCCCAATCTCTCCAGCCGCACTGCGTAAGTGAGCGGAGTAAGGTCGGAGACTGTCCCCAGGATCACCGGCGCGCCGTTCACCCTGCATACGCCGTTTTCGTCAAAAGAGACCCTGTCCAGGTTCTTCGTCACCATATTGCCGCAGATATACAGTTCAGTCAGGTCAGCCAGCTGCCCTCGCATGATGTCCCCATCGCTTATGCCGAGCGCGGACCTGATCGCGCGCTCCTGGTCGGCGTCCGGAAAAGTCACTGCGAAGAACCGCTCTGCTTCCCCCAGATCTACAACATCGGGGACCGCTTCCTCCTCTTCAGGCTCTGCAGTTTCCGGCTCCGCCGCCGCCTCATTTACAGCAGGCGCGGCCGGATTCCACAGCCCGCTCCTGAGCGCTAAAAGCGCTCCCGCCGACAAAAGGAAAAACAGCAGCGACGCGGTAAGTCCAAGCGCGCTCCACGGTATATGCTCAGTCCATGAGCGGTGATATCGGCGGGTGACAAAGCCGGATCTCAGAATAGCTTCCGCCCTCGCCTCCGGGCTGTCTATGACAGGGATCTCCTTTTTCCCCTCAAGGATATCCTTCCACTTTTTATCCCGCTGAGTGTCTTCAAGGCGCACCACCATACATGGCTTTTTCAGACGATACGCTGTACTCATTTCGCTGTAGCAGTTGGGAGATTCCAATGCCCGCTCCGACTCAAAGAAGATCACTCCCGCGCAGCCCTGCATATGCCTGGCGATGTTGGCAGGCCAGTCGCTGCCTGCCGGTATACCCTCGTCGTACCAGAGGCGCCATCCTTTCTCGTAGAGGATCCGGATCGTACTGACGACCTCCTCCGACTGCTTGTGGGCGTAACTGATAAACAGATAGGGGCGGTTTCCCTCGTAAGGCTTAAAAAATCTGCTCATGATCCGCCTCCCGTAAGTATTATGGTGTATTCTCCTTCCGGCAAGGGCGCTCCGCCGAGCAGCGCCTCCTGAGGGATCCTGATCTCCTCCAGCGACGGCAGAAGGGCAAGATCATCCCAGCTCTCCGGCATTCCGGAGAGGTCAACCGACTTCAGATTCTCCACCAGTTCCTGCGTGACTGCGCCTCCCCCTGCGGCTTTTCTCACAGCGGATAAAAGGACCGGATCGCTCAGCTCCACTTCATCCGTGATCTGAATGACTTCCGCGACGCTCTCTCTGACTCCGGTAAAGAATAACACCGACAGGACCACAGCCAGCGCGCAGAGAACCAGCGACAGCTTGGGAAGGATACTGTCCCTCCTGATCTTTACCGGCTCTCCCAGAAGTTCCTGGGAAAAGCCCTCCGCATGGAAAATGGCGTCTTCGAGTTCCTCCCTGCTTCTAATCCTGTAAAGGGGGATATGAGGGACTGACTCCCGCAGCCCCATCGCCAGTACCCGGTCCCTGCCGTCAGGATCAAGACAGATGATCGGGCTGTCAAATTTCTGGTTTACAAGGACACTGCTCTTCGTATTCTGGTCCCTGCAGGCTTCGTCCGACAGATACACAAGTGTCAGCGCTGCGCCTCTGTACCGCGCCTGCCGCCTTAAGACCTCCTCCGGTCCGTCCGCTATGCCGCAGCTGTACCATACTCTGCATCCGCGCTCGTAAAGAAGGCGCAGGTACTCCCGCACCTTCCTCGAATCGGCCTCCGCAAAGGCAAAATATAGATAGGGGCTGTCTCCCTCATAGGGAGGAAATTCTCTGAAACTGTCTTTCATATCTGCTTTCCCGTGTGTGGATTCCCCAAATTCCGGGGATCATGAATGAAACTGATTTAGTTAAAATGTGGTCTTTCGAGTCAGATATCTGCAGAAACTTGTGCAGTTTTTGACTCGTGCTATGATCTAATTATAAAAAATCCGTGAATAAATGAATATGGGAATATTTTTTGAAACACTGGTAAATTCTTGTTCTTATAGTCTGATAATCCCTCTTTCGTGGTAAAATACTACAAAAATAACCTGACGCAGGACTTGTGGAGGTAAGATTATGCCCAGTGTTTTCAATGTTCTCGTGTGTATTCTCGCACTGCTTGTCGGCGTGCTGATCGGTAAAAGTACCGCAAGTGGAAAAAGGACCGCGACGAGAAAAAAGACAAAAAATAAGAGGACGGGGAGCATTCCCTGTCCTCTTATTCATTTCATTGATCATACTTTATTGAACAGGCTGTGCCTGCGCCGGCTCCCCGCTCTCACTCGGTTGAATCAGTGCCGGCTCTCCGCTCTCGGTCGGCTTGATGCCCTGGCTCTCCATATACAGGTTTATTTCATCCGCATGATCATTTACCCATTTCCCGGCAAACAGACCCGCTGCTGTGAGTCCCGCCACGATCAGGGTCAGGACCACTGCTTCCCAATAATGGTTCTTTCCGGCATCTCTTCTCTCGGCTTCCGCCCAGTGATCCATTCTCTCTCCGCGCTTCGTCACAAGCCCATAGACCAGGACAATAACAATGGCGGCTGCTATCATCACGTTGGCGCCCATACTTCCTTCCACGCCGAAACTCGTGTTGTAGAATATACCGTCGCGCGCCGAAGCGGCTTCAAGCTTGAAGACAGAATATTTTGACACAATACCGCTGTTGGGCAGGCCGAACACGATGCTCTGGGAGAAGTTCCATGCCGTGTGGGCCCAGATCACCGTCCAGAGGCTGTCCCAGTAATAGACGATCAAAGAGAACAGAACGCCGATCAGGAAGACCTGAAGAAGGCCGAGTTTCGTCACTCCGGGATTTCCCATGTGCAGCGCCATGAAGACCAATGCGTTCACGAGGACCGCGATGGCCGGCCAGCGATAACGACGACGAAGCTTCTGGTACAGATAACACCTGTCTATGATCTCCTCCGCGCCCGATTGAATCAGCACGCAGAACAGGAAGATGAAGAAGAGCTTCGGATCAAATCCGTTAAATGACAGCTTGATATCCCCCATGATGACCGACATCAGGATACAGAACCCGTTCATACCGAATCCAAGCAGAATACCTGCCGGAATTGCCTTGAGGTTGTTGCCGTGTCCGTTATAGAGGAAAGCCTTCCACATGGGCCAGTTGCTCTTAAAGAGCAGGATCACCAGCATAAATGCGATCCAGATACCATAGAAATCAAAATACTGAAGGAGGAACTCCACGCTGTCCCCATCGCCCAGAAGATTCATGCCGATCTGAGGCGCATGTATGACCCATCTGTCCAGGATAAGGGTCAGAAGCTCTCCGAATATCATCATCAGAACAGACAGCATGGCTGCGATCACGAAAATATCTGTCCAGCTTGCGCACGCGCGCAGGAAAGATTTCCTGGACTTTTCATCCGGCACTTCCGGCGGCACAGGGGGCTCTGCGGGCGGAACAGGGGGCTCGACGGGCGGCTCCGCAGGCATAGGAGTTTCCTGCGCCGAAACCGGCACTTCCTCTGCTGGAGAAGCCATAACGTCTTCAGTTACTACCTTTTCTGTTTCCATGATTTTCTCCTTATCTGACTTTTTCATCCTCCGTCAGCGCAGCTTCATCCGCTGCGGCAGGTTCTTTACCTTTGCTATTAATATTGACATGACACGCTGTCATTGTAAATGATTATTCTTCCAACAGCCTCCCAAGGAGCTGTTCCCTGTTGTTGATAAACAGGGCGGTCACCTGATAACTGTCTGTCTCCTCGTAAGAACAGGGATGGATCGCCCCGTCGTCGAAACTAAGGATCTGCGCCCCGGGAAGTCCCAGCAGGATCGGCGAGTGTGTTGCAACTATAAACTGCGATCCCTCTTTAACGCAGCGGTCGATCTCAACGAGCAGAGTCAGCTGCCTCTGCGGGGACAGGGCCGCTTCCGGCTCGTCCAAAATATAGAGTCCGTTCGGCCTGAAACTGTTCTGCACAAGGGCCAGGAAACTCTCTCCATGAGATTTTTCATGGTAATGCTGAGGCCTGCCGCCGGGTCCCCTGCTGTACTCCTCTTCTTTCGTCGCCACGTTATAGAAGCTCTCCGCGCGAAGGAAATAGCCTCCTCCCGCGCGGCGGATGCCCCTTGAAAGCCGGATCGCGCCGCAGAGTTCCGAGTGGGAATCATAAGTGGAAAAATTGTAGTTTCTGGTCCCACCTTCGGGATTGAAGCCGAAACTTACAGCGATCGCCTCCAAAAGCGTCGACTTTCCGCTGCCGTTCTCACCCACAAAGAATGTGACCGGCCGCGTAAATGCGATCCGGTCTGTTCCGCTGATCGCCGGAATGTCCCGGATATAACTTGCCTCGTCTATTTTGTCCCAGTTGATCATAACACTATTGATCAGCAGATTATTCAGCATTCTTTCAGATCTCCTTTGATTCTGGTCCGCCCCTGCAGGCTGCGGGTAACCGCCCACATTCGTTAATTGCTTGAAAAAGGGATGATTATATGGCGGTCACTCGTTTATAATTATACATGGAGTGAACCGCAAGCAGGAGTTTTGAAATGATTTACAATAAAAAAAATGGAGGATATGATTTATGAAGTGGGGAATTCTTGCGGCAGGAACGATCGCAGCGAAATTTGCAGGGACCGTAAACGCTATGCGCGACGAGGGCGAAGAGCTCGTCGCTGTGGGCTCCCGCAGCGCGGAAAAAGCGCAGCAGTTTGCAGAGAAGCACGGTATCCCCGGAGCTTACGGTTCCTATGAGGAACTGGTATCGGATCCCGATGTGGAAGCCGTCTACATCGCTACGCCCAACAACATGCACTACAGCAACGCGCTTTTATGCCTTAACGCCGGCAAAAACGTGCTCTGCGAGAAGCCTTTTACCACCAGCGCGGCTGATGCCGCAAACCTCTACCGGATCGCGGAGGAAAAGGGGCTCTTTATCATGGAAGCCTTCTGGATCCGCTTCCTGCCGCTCTACGAAAAGCTTCTGGAAATAATCCGGTCCGGTGAGTACGGCGAACTCCGCCACGCGCGCTGTGACTACGGCTTCATCGCCAAAGGCGCCCGCCGCGAGCGCAAGTTTAAGTCCGAACTGGGCGGCGGTGCCCTTCTCGATATCGGGATCTACAACCTCGGCTTCCTGAGGATGATCATGGGCGCTGATCCGGAATCCTTCACCTCGGAAGTGCACTTTAATGAATTCGGAACAGACAACTTCAGCGTCATCCAGCTGTGCTATCCCGGCGGAAGAACAGCTCATTCTCTTCAGACCATCGGAATGCAGATCGACAGGCAGGCCGCGCTGTATTTTGACCGCGCCTCGATCTATCTGCCCGACTTTCAGGGGGCTTTCTCAATGACAGTCAATCCTGTGGACGGCGAGCCCATAACGATCGAGTGTCCTCCCGACGTCAACGGCTTCGAGTACGAGATCCGTGAATCGTCCCGGTGTGTGAGGGAAGGCAAGTCTCACAGCGATATCTTCAAACCCGAAGACAGCGTCGCGGTACTTCGGCTTCTGGATGAAGTGCGCGAGAGCTGGAATATGCGGTTTGCGTTCGAAGACTGAATCAGCACATGTTTTGACAAAAATAAGGAGTATTCGAATGATGGAAGGAACAGAGATTGATCTGATACAGATGCTGGATTGCCGTGAGCGCCGTAATTTCATACAGAACGAATTGCTGGACAAATATCATTGCCCCGTTATTTCCTTCTGCATGAACATCCCCGGGCCGATCAAGACAAATCAGCAGATCCGGGAGGCCTTTCTTGAAGGCAGAGGGGCTTTGACCGCCGTACTTGAGAAGGCTTCTATAGCGGTTTTGCAGTCTTTTGACATTGCAGAACCCACGGGAGACGAATGGATCGCAGCTGTCAACGCCGACGCGGCCGCAGTCAAAGAGCTGACGATGGAAATAGAAAACAGGCACCCGTTCGGGCGCCTGTTTGATATCGATGTGATCGGAGTGGACGGAGTAAAGCTCTCCCGCCCCCGCTATCGCAAATGCCTGATCTGTGGGAAGCAGGCCCAGGAATGTGCCCGTATGCGGGCGCACTCTGTCCCTCAGATGCAGGAGGCCGTCATGAAGATGCTGGCGAAGTAACAGCGCCGGCATCTCCTGCTCTGTTTCTTCCCTTTACTCATTAATCACCGGCTGTAAATGTCCTTGCTGTTTTGCAAATACTATTGCGGGCCTGTTTCTGATCAGCAATTTCCTTACGGAGATTATCTATCTGCAGGTCCAGACAACGCAGTTCCTCTGCATTTTGCGAACACTCTCCTTCAGCGATTTTCGCTCTCTTCCTGCACAGGCACTCGATCTCCTCCATCAGCAGCTTTTCTTTTCTTTCCGTCTCCCGCCGTTCCTGCAAAAAGCCTTCAATCACATCCCTGTTTTCCTTTGGTCCCATATAATGTCCTTTCTATATTAAAATCCTTTCAACTCTATACTATTATATTATATGGAAGTTCACAGGAAACAGCAGGAGAAAGCTATGGCATATGGTCAGCCGGATCGTCACTTTCTCCCGGCAACACCTGATCTGTTAAAATACGAACCCCTTCACTTTCCGTGACACCATATCATTCCGTGCAGTAATAATACAACAGTGTCGTGAGAACCATATACATGCCGGTACCGTCACATATTCCGTGGTAGATATCCAGATACAGGTAATCCTCCCAGTAACATACCGCCCATACATGATAGTTGGTCTGTTCGCTATTCAGGTTTATGCTTTTATCCGTATGGAGCAGGACGACCGGCGCACTGTTTTGCTCATAATAGAATTCCTGTTCATTCCGGCACATACGCAGCGAAAGGTACGGATAACAGCGCTGCGTCTTGGCGTATCAACATTCCCTGTTTTTTGAGGGAAGCTATGATCCTCTCAACCTGCCGCTCGGTTAATCCTAACGTCGATGCAAGGATTTTTGCAGTCAACCTTCCATCCTGACGAAGAAGCGCCAGCACTTTTTTCTCGCTTGTCCCGACATTTATACCGACATTTGTTCCGACATTGCGGTGACCATCCTGAGTCTTTGTAATATCCGCCAGCGCATCCCGAATAATCTGGAGCATAAACGTAACAAAAATTGTTGATTCTCCTTCAGAATTAGAAGCATTCAACGCAGCATAATACTCATCCTGCTTTTCATGAATCAGCGTTTCCACAGGAAGCCAGGCAAAGAAAGGTTTCCATTTCTGCAATATCAGCGACTGCCACAGTCTCCCGGTTCTGCCATTTCCATCCGAAAAAGGATGGATAAATTCAAATTCATAGTGAAAGATGCATGACTTTACTAATCCTTCTTTAACACGAAAAGTAAATAACTGAATAAAGGCGATAAGTTTTTCTCAAAAAAAGAGGCGTCTCGCCAGATGGTTCAACGCCTCCATAAATATTAGACTTCTGTATTTATCCTTCGATCTGAATCAGTTTCTTTTCCG
>CACZXG010000009.1 GCA_902785055.1 uncultured Lachnospiraceae bacterium | reverse complement strand
GGCCGTTCTTAAACGATTCGTCCCGGTCTTCTTTTAGGAATATATTCAGGGTTGCATTTCTGTTAAGTTGTCATATATTCGATTGTATTGGTATTTCGGACGCCTGTCTGGCAGGCTGTCCGTGTCGCTTCTGTTTCATCAGCAACTCTGATATCGTATCTCAGAATCAGATGTTTGTCAATGACTTTTTTCAAAAGTTTCAAGGAAATTTCTTAACTCAACTTTACGATTGTGTTAATTTTATTTCGCTTTCATCAGCGGCGTATCTAATAGTATCACTACTGTTATGCATTTGCAAGCATTATTTTGAGTTTTTTATGATGATTTTTGAATTGTTTCAAACTGCAAATCATGCTTGATTTTTGTCACCGAAACAAATCCTGCAGCAGTCATATAGGTCCATTTCGTATACGATTTCATAAAAGAGAGTGTTGCCCCTGCTGATGATTGATCATCAATAAGATACAACACTCCTTCTTTGTAAATCCGTATGTTAATTCTGCCCCTGTGTCCACTAAGAACCAGTATTTCTTCAATTTCGTAAGTTGCTTTTCGAAGATCGGCTCCACCAAAAATCGAGAATTCCCAGGTTTTATTGGGGAATTTCCGGACTTTAGTTCTACCAAAACACAAGGTTTCTTTATTATCGTTGGAACGTCAACTTGTTTTTTCTCGTACGAAATAGATGGAAAGAGGGATCTTAGTGGAATGCCCCCCACTATTTTCTCGTACGAAAGAAATAGAAAAGAGGGATCTTGGTGGAATGCCCTCGCTTAACCTTCCACTAAAACCTCAGAAATCTGGGAGTTTGTCGAAAAGCAAGCCAAATCTCTGCCTCACCTAAAGTACTGCCTACGGCACGGACACGGACCGATGCAGAACGATGGGAACCGGTTTCTTCATCCTGCAGCAGTCGCAAAACCACGCAAAGCCCTGATCTCACACCATCACGAAGTACCGGAGAATAGAATCCGCCAGGTACAGGATCACAGCTCCCTCTATGAAGCCGCCGAAGACACCGAGTATGTTGTCCACAATTCTGATCACGGGGAGTCTGGAAAAAATGTGGATCGAAGAAAAGAGCAGGTGAAAGAGGCCGAAGGCGCACACCACTACGACCATAAGCAGTACACCTGTCAGTGCCGATGATACATCGCCCATCGAATAGTTGGCGGCAAGGCCTGCGGCAATGTTATAGCACATAGCTGCACAGACCAAGGTAAGGACTGTATTGAGCGACTGGACCAGGCCGTTTTCCGATCCTTTCTTAATACAATACCCCCAGACCAGTACACCTATTACAATAAGTATCCAGAAAGTGCTGCCCATTAAACTGCTCCTTTACCGAAGTTTGATCTTGTCGATCTCATTTTCCGAAACTGCTGCCAGACCACTCAGCCTGGAAGTGGGGATCAGGACTTTCACTGCCCTGTCAAATCCGCCGTTAAAGATTTCTCTTCCGTTTACTGTGTAGATCTGCATCGAACGCTCGTTGTTAATATATACATTGTTCCCCTCGATCTGGATGTCGCCGTACACCATGGTGAAGCCTATGCTTCCCTCTTTTTTGCCATCCCGGCCGAAAAGATCAAGGTGATACAGATTTTCTCTGGTCAGGTCCGTGAACAGAAGACCGATGCGGTTTTCGCTCGCGAATATTCCCTGAAGATTCTCTGTCAGCATGTTGTTGAAGCTGTTCTGCGGTTCGGTACCGCTTGTGTCAAAGACAACCAGACGCGAATCGGACGCAGCCGCGCATGCTTTATTGCCCATAAATCGGACATAGGGAAACACTTCGTTGGTATATTCAAAATATCCCACCATGTGCTGGTCGTAGTTCTTCCCCGCTTTTCCGAAATTATAGAAGCTCAGGTTGGAGATCACCGAGTCATCTTTCATAAGAAGGCTTGAAACGCACACTTTCTCGCCGTCCGGAGATACTGCGACATCCATGGGGAAACCGTTTTCCTCCATAGAGCGGATGAAATACGCGATCTCCTTGCCTTCCTTTGAGTAAAGCCTGATCCAGCTCTTGCTGCTGTCATTAAGGATCGCAGCTACTTCACCGCTCTCCGACACGCTGATCTTGTGGATAGGTATACTGGTGTTTACCGTATAGAGCTGCTTCTTCACGCTCATCACGTAAATTGACGTCCCGCCGTAGTCAGCGATCGCGGCCTTATCTCCGCTCATGCTCACGATCGGCTGGTCCATCTCGTACGTGATGCTCCATCTTGCGCGGCCGTTTGTATCAGCGCAAGTGGCGCCATTGGGGCCATACTGCAGGACATGGCCGTCAAAATTCACACAGACTGCTCCTTCTTCCGCGGGAAAGTCCCTGACTTTAGCGATCTCGGCGCGGTTAAAGTGCCTGGTCGTAAAAAAGAGCACTGTGAGCAGAACTGCGATCACGGCGATCACTGCTCCGAAGATCCGGTAGATGCGGATCCGTTCCCTGTGCTTTTTTATCTGATCTTTATAGGTCAGATCATTATCTTTCTCCGCCTTTTGTCCTGCCGGCTCCCGGGCAGGGTTCTGCCCTGTACTGCTGCCCATCAGGAGACTGTCATCGGGCATGGAGGAATTTCCCCTCCGTCTGCCCGAGTCAAAAATCTCGCGGGTTTTCTGGTCTTTAACGTTTTCTGTTATTCCGTTCTCTCCGGTCTGGTCCGGAAACTGTTCAACTTTAGCCATTTATCCCTCAATTACCTGCACGCAGGGAAGCGGTAGACTGTCGTCGATACATAATCCCTGCCGGGGCCGAAGATCGCCTTCGGGAAGTTGTCATGATGCACGTTGTCAGGGAAGAACTGGGTCTCAAGCGCATAGGCTGATCTGGAGCCGTACGTGCGGCCATTCTTGCCGCCCTCTGCACTCATTCCGTTGGACGTATAGAACTGGATGCCCGGCACTGTCGTCAGGACTTCCATAACACGCCCGGTTGCGGGATCATATACTTCAGCCGCTGTCAGGAGGCTGCCGTCACCCTTGTATCCGTCGATCACGAAGTTGTGGTCATAACCGCCGCCGAATATCATCTGCTCATCATCGGAATCGATATCCTGTCCGATCGGCTTTCCTTCCCTGAAATCGAAAGGAGTTCCCTCAACGGGTACGATCTCCCCGGTCGGGATCAGATCGGATCTCACCTTTGTGGTAAAGCTGCTGTTCATCTTAAGCACCTGATCGCCGATACTGCCGTTGTCTTCTCCGGAAAGGTTGAAATAGGAGTGGTTGGTCAGGTTGATGACAGTCTTCTTGTCGGAGACCGCCTTATAGTCAATTCTGAGTTCCTCATCTGTAAGTGTATACTTTACCGTGAAGCTCCTGTTTCCGGGGAAGCCCGCGTCACCGTCGGGCAGATCGAGCGTGAAGGTCACGCTGTTATCACCCGCTTCAGCGTTAAAAAGTCTCTTATAGAACATCTTGTCAGAGTGAAGGTTATTATCCTTCTCATTCACCGGCAGATGGAACTCTTCGCCGTCGATCACAAAAGAGGCTCCGCCGATCCTGTTGGCGTTAGGACCCACGGGCGCGCCGAAGCAGCAGGGGTTGTCCAGATAATGATCCACATCATCGTATCCGAGAACGATGTCTTTCATCTCACCGTTCCTGTCAGGCGTCTCAAGACTTACCAGTACGGCGCCGAGATCTGTCACAGCCGCGCTCAGACGGCCCGTGCGGATCGTATAGAGGAAAACTTCCTTCCCGTCAGCGAGTCTGCCAAAAAATTCCTTACTCACACTCATCTTTCGAACCTCCTTTGATTATATAGTTTTATAATTCCCTCCTGCCTTCCAGCGCTCTTAAGAGGGTAACTTCATCAATATATTCCAGGTCTCCTCCGACAGGCACGCCGCTTGCAATGCGTGTCACCTTGATCCCTGTGGGCTTGATCAGTTTGCTGACATACATCGCCGTCGTCTCTCCCTCGAGACTCGAATTCGTGGCGATGATCACCTCGGACACGTCTTCTTCCCCCAGCCTCTTGATCAGTTCTTTCAGCCTGATGTCTCCGGGTCCGATCCCCAGCATCGGGGAGATCGCTCCGTGCAGGACATGATAGACGCCCTTGTACTTGCCTGTCTTCTCGTAAGCAGCAAGGTCTCTGGAATTCTCCACTACCATAATAGTGCTGTGATCTCTGCTCTTGTTTTTTAATGATACGGCGACCACCGAGATCTACACGTACTGACACACCTTACAGTAAGTCACATGTTCCTTGGCGTTTACGATCGTGTCTGCCAGATGCTTCACTCTCTGGGGAGACATTCCGATAATATAAAAAGCGAGGCGCTGTGCCGATTTGTTTCCAATTCCGGGCAGCGCCGCAAGCTCATCAATTAGTTTATTGATATATCCGCTGTAGAGTTCCACGTGTTAAAAACCACCCATGCCGCCGAAAAGCTTCTCGCTCTCCGCATCTACCTGTTTCGTAGCTTCGCCCATAGCGGCGATGATCATGTCCTGCAGCATCTCCACATCGTCGGGATCCACTGCGTCCGGAGAGATTGTCAGAGATTTCAGCTCTTTTTTGCCATTGATGACTACTTCAACAGCTCCGCCGCCTGCAGATGCCGTGAATTCCTTCTCCTCAAGGGCTCTCTTGTTCTCTTCCATCTGGCGCTGCATTCTCTGCGCCTGTTTCATCAGATTATTCATATTACCGGGCATGCCGCCGGGAAAACCGCCTCTTCTTGCCATCTTCTATTCCTCCTCGATCTTCATCTTGACAATATCGGATAAATCAACGTAATTGTCCGTGAATTTCTGACCCTTGTCAAGTGCCTTGTACTCTATTTCAACATCCTTTCCCGAACACTGCCTGAGAAAATAACGCAGTCTGTTTCTGTATCCCTCGTCGTGGATAAAGTGGTCAGCCGTCACATAATTGCTGAACACGATCACCAGCTGCCCGTTGTCTCCCACGCTGTGCTTCGCGCCAAGGAGCGAAACCCTCGTCATTCCGGGAGGGAGCTGGGAAATATATTTGGTCCAATTGCGAACGATATCCGCGACATCCTCAGGGACCGCTTTGGGATACTGTTTCTTTACAGCAGGTTTGGCCTGCGCGCCGGATTGGCCTCCTGCCGAAGCCTCCCTCTGTCCGGAGCCCGGAGCCTGTGCCGCGTCTGCGCCGGCTGTTCCCCATCCGCTGCCTGCAGGTCTCTCCGCGATCTTCTTTTCATCGTCGAGAAGTCTCTGCTCAAGCTCGCGGATCCTGTTCCTAAGGGTGTCCAGCTGGTCCTCCGCACCTGTATCAGCACCTCCCATCCTGCCTCTGGCCGCCCTGATGATAGCCATTTCTGTCAGGATCCTCCTGCTGGCACTGTACCGGATCTGCTCAACGAGTGAGGAGAAGATCCTGATCTCCCTCATGATCTCGGAAAGTTCCGACTTTCTGGCGTCTTCGATCATCTGCGCCAGATTATCCGCGGAGATATCCAGAGAGTCCTTCGTGCTCTCGGATGCGCACAGGAGCATGAGATTTCTGAGGTACCACAGGAAATCCGCCACGAACTGCATCATTTCCCGCCCCTGCATCAGCACATCCTCGAGGACCTTCAGGGCTTCGGCCGTATCTCCCTCGTGAATGTGGTTGTAAAGCTTGCTGAACACTCTGGTGTCCACTGCTCCCAGAATCTCAAGCGTTTTCTCGTAGGTGAGGATCTCATTTCCGTAATTGAAGGCATTGCACTGGTCCAGGAGGCTGAGTCCGTCGCGCATGGAGCCGTCCGCGGCTCCTGCGATATAGCGAAGCGCCTTGTCCTCCACCCGGAGTTCTTCCGCTTCAGAGACCTCTCTGAGCCTCCCCTCGATCGTCTCTGTGGAGAGTCTTCCGTAATCGTACCTCTGGCACCGGGACAAAATGGTGATCGGCAGCTTGTTGGGCTCCGTCGTCGCGAGGATAAAGATCGCATAGGACGGAGGCTCCTCCAGCGTCTTGAGCAGAGCGTTGAAAGCCGCCGTAGAGAGCATGTGGACCTCGTCGATGATATAGACGCGGTATTTGCCCTGGGTAGGGGAATAGGCCACCTGGTCGATGATATTTCTGATATCGTCGACGCCGTTGTTGGAAGCCGCGTCCATTTCCACCACATTAAGGCTCGCGTCCGCTCCGATCGCTCTGCAGGAAGGGCACTCGCAGCAGGGACTTCCGTCCTGCGGGTTCTCGCAGTTCACTGCCTTGGCGAAGATCTTGGCGATCGTCGTCTTGCCTGTGCCCCTGGTTCCGCAGAAGAGATAGCTGTGCGCGATCCTTCCGGATACGATCTGGTTCTTGAGAGTCCTGACAATTACCTCTCTGCCTCTTACGTCCTCAAATGTTCGTGGTCTGTATTTTCTGTATAGTGCCAGATAGTGCTGATCTGCCATTTATGGTCCTTCCTTGTCTCCATGCCGCCGGTTCAGACTTAATTACTACCTATTATAACCAAAACGAAGGAAAGGTGCACCGCAAATCGCGGCACACCTCTCCCAAATCCCCTATTTTGACTTAAAGAAGTGCTTCCGTATCAGTTTATCAGTCGCCGAAACTGATGCCCACAAGCTTCGCCTCTTTGATGATGCTGGCCTTGGGATCTACTGTCTTGAGCTTGCCGGCCACCTCTGCGAGCGGAACCTTGACCAGCTCGCGGTTCTTGTAACCGACCATGAAGCCGAACTCCTTCTTGAGGATCAGCTTGCCGGCCTCCGCGCCGATCCTGGTCGCGAATACGCGGTCGTAGGGATCCGGAGCGCCGCCGCGCTGTGTGTGTCCGGGAACAGTGACGCGGACTTCGCGGCCCGTTGCCTTTGTGATCGCGTCAGCGATCTCATAGGAAACGGAAGGATATTTGTAATTAGCGAGTTTCTTCTTATATTCTTTCTTGGAGAGTTTGGCGTCCTCTTTGGAGATCGCGCCTTCCGCGACAACGATGATCGTGAAGCGGCTGCCGCCCTTGTCTCTTTCCTCGATCGCCTCAATTACCTTGTTGATGTCGTAGGGGATCTCAGGGATCAGGATGATGTCCGCGCCGCCCGCGATACCTGCGTTGAGGGGAAGCCATCCGACCTTGTGTCCCATGATCTCGACGATAAAGACGCGGCCGTGGGAGCTTGCTGTCGTGTGGATGTCATCGATGCACTTGGTGGCGATATCCACCGCGCTCTGAAAGCCGAAGGTCATGTCAGTTCCCCACAGATCGTTGTCGATCGTCTTGGGGAGCGTTATAACATTGAGTCCCTCTTCGCTGAGCAGGTTGGCAGTCTTGTGAGAGCCGTTGCCGCCGCCCATGACCAGGCAGTCCAGCTGCAGTTTGTGATAAGTCTGCTTCATCGCTGCTACCTTGTCGATTCCGTTCTCATCGGGCTCGCGGATCGTCTTAAAAGGAACACGGCTTGTTCCGAGGATCGTGCCGCCCCTTGTCAGAATACCCTTGAAATCACTCCCTGTCAGAATGCGGAACTTACCGTAGATCAATCCCTTGTAGCCGTCTTCAAATCCATAGAACTCCACGGGTTCCTTGGCATTGTTGACGATGCATTTGAATACGCCGCGCATCGCGGCATTGAGCGCCTGGCAGTCACCGCCGCTTGTCAAAAAACCGATTCTCAACATCTCCTGCTCCTCCTTGATCATTTATGATTTATAAAACTCATACCGGATTCCCTCTTCCGGTCACTGCACAAGGCTTAAAGCGCGGATTCCGCCTTCTGTTTTGGCAGAAATCCACAATTAATCTGTGTTTTGACACACTCTGATTATACACTTAATCCATAAACGTAACAAGACACCTGCCGCTAAAGGCAACAAAAAACCTGCTGTCGTTTACAGGCAGCAGGTATGTGAGCGGAGGACATGGGATTCGAACCCACGCGCCGGTATTAGCGGCCTATCGCATTTCGAGTGCGACCTCTTCGACCTCTTGAGTAATCCTCCGTATCGCAATCCATTATATGGCAGGATGCCGTTTAAAGGCAAGAAGAATTTATTTTTAGAGACTATATATCCACCGGGCATGATATACTGTAGAGAAGAATGTGCATTAACGTCTGTTCGGTACTATGTGCCAGCCCGGGACCGGCGCATGCTTTCATAAAACAGCAGCAGGAGGGAATCCCATGCAGGTAATTGATATTTCTTTTTTCGACGCCATCAGCTTTTGTTTGTGGCTGGTCGCCTCCTTCGGTCTCTCGAAGATCTTTAAAAAGTTTAATATAGAGGGCTGGTGGGCCTTTATCCCCGGCGCCCGCATATACTGGCTGGGACGCTGCGCGGACAGAGAGGAGGACGGCAAGATCGCTATGATCTTCGAGATCCTGACCTACCCGATCATGCTTGCAGGTTATGTCGTTAATCCAGACATCGAAGCCGCCAAATATCTGGCACTGTTAAATCTTTTCTTCGGCATCGTGTGTATGATCTACAAAGCGAGGATCTGTATAGATCTGTGCGGCGACCTGAAAGTGAACAAGAACTGGGCCTGGCTGTGGGTCTTTGCAGAGTTTATTCCCTGCCTTGTATGGGCTTACAATGACAAGTACACGCCAAGCAAAGCGCTCCTTCGCTATAACGGCCTCGACCCGATTCTTGACGACGACCTCCTGCGCTCCCTCGATGAAAATCTGGACACTTCCGATTCAGGTCTGGCGGTAAGGATCAAGGACCGCACAGTCCGCAATTTCCTGGACAAGCGCTATCTCCTGCGCGAGATCTTCATGAACGTGCCGGCCGGGCACATGGTCCTTCTGCTGGGCGGATCCGGTGCAGGCAAGACCACCTTTATCAACGCAGTTACCGGTTATGAAAAGGCGAACGCGGAGATTCTCCTAGACGGCATGAACGTCTACGATAAATATGACAAGATGAAATACTCGATCGGATTCGTTCCCCAGACAGATCTGATCCGCAGCAACGATACGGTCTACAGAACTCTTTACGACGCCGCTCTCCTTCGTCTTCCGGCAAGCACCGGCTTTTCCGAGATCGGAAGCCGGGTAAGTGAAATCCTCGAGCAGTTCGGACTCTCCTCTGTCAAGGGGAGCCTTGTCGAGAAGCTCTCCGGCGGTCAGAGAAAGCGTCTGTCCATCGCTATGGAATATATTTCCGACCCCTATCTCTTCGTCCTGGATGAACCCGACTCCGGTCTTGACGGTGTCATCGCCAGAGATCTGATGCGCCGGCTGCGCTCCATAGCGGACCAGGGCAAAATAGTGATCGTCATCACGCACACCCCGGACCGTGTCGCCGATCTGTTCGACGATGTCATCGTGCTCGCCAAGGATTCCAAGCGGACAGGGCGTCTTGCCTTCTACGGCAGCATCGCGGAGGCGAGGGAGTTTTTCGGCCAGAATTCCATGGAGGGAATCCTTCGCCTGATCAATCAGAAAGATGAGGGAGGCGAAGGGCGCTCCGATGAATTCGTGCTCAAATATGCGGAAAGGCAGGTGGATCCCCGATGAAAAATGAAGCAAGCTCCAATGTTTCTTCCAATAATAGTTCTTCCCGCCGCTCCCCCTTCAAGCTCATGACAGGAAGGCACCGCGGCCGCCTTGCGCAGATCCCGATCTATCTGGGCAAAGATTTTCGCATGTTTATCTTCCAGAACGACTGGAAGGTCCTTCCCATGTCCGCTCTGATCGCCGCTCTGATCGCGCTGGTTGTCGGACAGAACATGTACGTAACTATGGAGGGGCAGTTCCAGTGTTCCCTCGCGCTTACCTGCGTCTGCATCTGGAACGGTTTCTTCAACTCCATCCAGTCGGTGTGCAGGGAGCGTCCCATCATCAAGAGAGAGCACAGATCCGGCATGCATATTTCATCCTATGTGATCGCGCACCTGATCTATCAGATGTTCCTGTGCGCCATGCAGGCACTGATCACAGTGTCTGTCTGCAGGATCGTCGGCATTAAATTTCCCACCAAGGGATTCATCACTCCCTGGTTCCTGCTCGATATCTGGATCACGATATTCCTGATCACTTATGCGTCGGATATCACATCCCTGTTCATCTCCTCCATCGTGCATACCACGACTACAGCGATGACAGTCATGCCCTTCATGCTGATCTTCCAGCTGGTCTTCTCCGGCGGAGCCTTCACTCTCTCCGGACCCGCTGCCTGGCTGACAAACCTGACTATCAGCAAATACGGGCTTGTGGCACTTTGCGCCCAGGGTGATTATAACTCCCTCAAGTCTGTCACCCTTTGGAATACCATCTTCAGGATAAGGGACAGCAGTCCCGAGCTCAAGGAAGCCCTCTGGCAGATCGAAAAGGCCGGGCAGCTCGAAGAGATCCTGGCGCGCAGCGGCGAAGCAATGCAGGAAGCTGCCTATACCATGACCAAGGCCAATATCTTCTCATGCTGGGCCCACCTTGCGATGTTCGCCGTAATCTTTGCCGTTTTATCCATCATTGTCCTCGAATTTATTGACAACGACCGCAGGTAAGTGCTTTTACCGGAGAGTGTCCGGATCACAGTAGTATTGAGGAGGTATCGAAATGTTAAAAGATTTTGTCAAAGCCGTAGAGCCCGATGAAGAGGAACTGAAAAAGGAACTGAGGGAGGCACAGGAGAGACTGGCTTCCTATCAGATGGAGATCAAAAGCGCGAGGCTTCCCGTAATAGTCATCTTCGAGGGCTGGGGCGCCGCCGGCAAGGGAAGCGTGATCGGCAGGGTCATCAAGAGCATCGACCCCCGCTTCTTCCGCGTCCGGACAATGGCTACCCCGACCGAAGAAGAAAAGCGCTATCCCTTCCTTCACAGATATCTGCTGGAGATCCCGGAGGCAGGCAAATTCACATTTTTCGACACTTACTGGATGAATGAGGTCGTCACACAGCTGATGGAAGGCGAGATCGACGAGCATGAGTACAAGCAGCGGGTCCGCAGCATCAATACAGCTGAGCGCTCTCTCACCGACAACGGCTACCTGGTGATGAAGTTCTTCTTCCACATCAGCAAAAAAGAGCAGGAAAGGCGCCTTAATGCCCTCATGGCGGACAAGAACACCCGCTGGAGAGTCATCAGCGATGACCTGCACGAGAACAAGCACTACAAGGAATACCTTGACGTATATGAGCAGTACCTGGAAGACACGGACCGCGCGGCTGCCCCCTGGTATATCATCGACGCGAGCAACAAGAAATGGGCGGAGCTGCAAGTCCTGCGCTTCCTCAACCAGGGCATTGACACTGCTCTCAAGAACCACTCTCTCGCCGCTCCGATCCGCCAGAACATATTTCCCCTGAGCCCCATTCCCAAACTCTCCGAAATATCTCTGGATGACAAGACTATAACCAAAGAGGAATACGACAAGGAGCTGGATAGTCTGCAGAAGGAACTGAGAGATCTGCACAATGAACTCTACCGCAAGAAGATCCCGGTCATTATTGCCTATGAGGGCTGGGACGCAGCCGGCAAAGGCGGAAATATCAAGAGGATCACCAGCGCCCTGGATCCCCGCGGCTACGAAGTTCATCCCATCGCCAGCCCCGAACCTCATGAAAAGTCCAGGCACTTCCTCTGGAGGTTCTGGAACAGGCTTCCCAAGGACGGCCACATCGCAATCTTCGACCGTACCTGGTACGGCCGCGTCATGGTAGAGCGTATTGAAGGCTTCTGCAGCGAGAATGACTGGCAGCGTGCTTACAACGAAATGAACGAATTTGAGAAGGAACTGGCCGACTGGGGCGCCGTCATCATCAAATTCTGGGTGCAGATCGACAAAGACACACAGCTCGAGCGCTTCAATGACCGCCAGAACACCCCCGAAAAGCAGTGGAAGATCACTGAGGAAGACTGGCGCAACCGCGAGAAGTGGGACCAGTACGAGAGCGCTGTCGACGAGATGCTCCAAAAGACTAACACCACTTTCGGTCCCTGGTATATTTTGGAATCCAATGACAAGAAATACGCCCGCATAAAGGCCCTGAAGATCGTCGTGGAAGCTCTGAGAAAGGCCTGCAAAGAAAAAGAGTGAAGTCTTTGACCGCAGAGTAAGATTACAATATACTGTTCTTGTAGTTATTTGTTCAGACGGAGGGCTCTGTATGCCATCCGATCCGAAGGGAGGAACCTATGAAAAATAAACTCAGACTGACCGCGCTTCTGGTCGCGGTCGCAATGCTGTCCGTGTCTGTACTCACCGGATGCGGCGGAAGCAGCTCAGGCAACAAGAAAGAAGCTGAGGAAACGGCAGCTGTTCAGGAAGAGCAGGCAGAGGCTCCGGATGCGGCACCGGCTGAGACAGAGCCCGCAAAGGAAGAAACTGCAGCGGCGGAAACACCGAAGACTGACGCTCCTACTGCGGAGGATGCAAAGGCTTATGTCAAGGCAGTCCTGGACATCATGTGCACCGGCGATTACGATCATTCTGTCGAGCTGGCAGACATTCCGGCGGGAGAAGAAGCCCAGCTGCGTGACAGCACGATCCAGAGCGCTGTAGCAGCTATCGCAAGCGACGCCGGCCTGAGTGAAGAAGTTCAGGCTGACTTCACCGAAGTTATGCGCGAAGCTTTTTCAAAGGCCAAATATACTGTCGGAGACGCAGTGCCCACTGAAGACGGCGGATACGATGTCACTGTTACCATTGAGCCTCTGAGGCTGTATGCAGGCGCCACGACTAAACTGCAGGAGAAGGTCACCGCTGATGATATCGCAGGTCTTAGCGAAGAAGAGGCCAACAACCTGATCTATACCAAGATCGCCGAGATCATCCGTGAAAATCTGGAAGAGCCCGAATATGCCGAGCCGCAGGACATTGTTGTTCATTACGGCATCATCGACGAGCAGAACAATTTGTGGGGCGTCAGCGAAGAAGAAGGCGAGAAGCTCGGAGAGATCCTGTTCTCCGCAGATATGGAATGATCCATCAATAACAAGTTCATATTTTCGAAAAGCCGGGTTCACACAGGAACCCGGCTTCTTTTTTTGTATTCTTCCAATCTTTATATCATCTTTATATCTTTCTTAATACCCTTATCCCCGTTTTATGCCATTGACTGTAAACTAAAAAAACATAAAAGGACCGATCTACACAGAGGAGGCAGCCATGCGTATAACTAAACAGCTTAGGATCTCTTCTTTCCAGATCATCATAGGAAGTTTCCTGGCCGTAATACTGACAGGCACATTTCTGCTGATGCTGCCCGTCTCTTCTGCGGAAGGCGTTGTGACTCCGTTTTGGGACGCTCTTTTTACCTCAACATCCGCAGTATGTGTCACAGGCCTGGTAGTACACGATACATTTCGCTACTGGTCTCTTTTCGGCCAGCTTTGTATACTTCTCCTGATCCAGATCGGTGGTCTGGGAACGATCACGCTCGCCACTGTCGTCACTATGCTGGCAGGGCGCAAGATCAGCCTGTTTCAGCGAAGCATCATGAAAGATGCTGTATCCGCTGATCAGATCGGCGGCATAGTCCGCTATACATTATTTATTCTGTCGGGTACCCTGGCAGTGGAGTTTCTGGGAGTTATCACTCTCTTCCCCATTTTCTTCCGGAAATATCCACTGCCAAGGAGTATTCTATATTCCATTTTCCATTCGGTATCAGCTTTCTGCAACGCAGGATTTGATCTGATGGGAAAGGATCAGCCGTTTACGTCCCTCACCGGATACACGGGAAGTATTCCGGTCAACCTCACGATCATGACTCTCATTGTAGTGGGCGGTCTCGGTTTCAGGACCTGGAGCGATATTGGAAAGAACAAGACTCATCTCCACAAATACCGCCTGCAGACCAAACTGATCCTGACCACGACGGCGATCCTGATCTTTATCCCCGCGATTTTGTTTTTCATCATTGAATACCAGGGATATCCTCTTAAAGAGAGGATCCTGGCTTCCCTGTTTCAGTCCGTGACTACCAGAACTGCCGGTTTTAACACGACGGACTACAACGAATTTACAGACGCCGGGAAACTTCTCAGCATCGCACTGATGCTGATCGGCGGATCCCCCGGTTCCACAGCCGGCGGCATGAAGACCACGACCATTGCGGTCCTGATCCTCAACGCGAACGGGACCTTCCGCCACAGGGACGAGGCTTCCGCCTTTTCCCGAAGGATCAGCGACCAGACGGTCAAAATAGCGGCGACCATCTTCGCTCTCTATCTGATCCTGTTCACTGTCAGTTCCATGATCATCAGCCTTGTGGAATCCCTCCCCCTGCTCACTTGCATGTTTGAGGCGGCTTCCGCGATCGGAACTGTTGGGCTGACCCTCGGGATCACCCCTAAGCTGGGGCTTATCTCCCGGGGAATCCTGATCTTTTTGATGTATTTTGGCAGAGTCGGAGGACTGACCCTGATCTACGCGGCCGTTCCATCCCGCAGGATGCGCAACCAGCGCATGCCTCTTGAGAATATCTCTGTTGGATGACACTGCATTTTGGCATTCCTGCTCGAACAGCTTTCCGCTTATTCGCGGATACTGTATAAAGTGGAGGTATTACTATGAAAACAATCTTACTTATAGGACTTGGAAGATTCGGAAGGCACTGCGCCAGAAAACTCAATGAACTGGGGCATCAGGTCATGGCTATAGACGTCCGCGAAGACCGGGTCGATACTGTTCTTCCCTATGTGACGGACGGCCTCATCGGCAACAGCACGCGCGCGGATTTTATGAAAACCCTCGGCGTCCGCAATTATGATGTCTGTATTGTCGCGATCGGCGACGACTTTCAGAGCTCTCTGGAAACCACAGCGCTACTAAAGGATCTGGGCGCGCAGCACGTAGTTGCCAGAGCCGCAAGAGATGTTCACGCGCGGTTCCTTGCAAGAAACGGCGCCGATGAGGTGATATATCCCGAAAGACAACTTGCCGAATGGACCGCAATACGATATAGTTCAAACCATATTTTAGACTACACTCCTCTCAGCGAGGAATATGCGGTCTATGAGATCTCGATCCCCGACAACTGGATAGGAAAGAGTCTGGTATCCCTGGATCTGCGGCGCAGGCACAAGATCAACGTATTCGCGATCAAACAGGGCGAACTTCTGATCACCGACATTAACCCCGATGCTCCTCTTCGAAGCAACCAGACTCTCATGGTCATTGGAAAGAATAAGGACATCAATAAATGTTTGAACTAAAAAACACGGATTCAAGCCTCAACGATCTTCGCCGCAGAGCAGCGTCGATCATTCCCCGGAACGCCAGAAGCAGCAGAAACCCGGCCCTCGATTTTTTGATCTGTAATGCCGTAATCGTAGTCTGTACGCTCATCGGCATGCTGTTCCGATGGTTCGGCTTCTCGGACGCGACGATCATCTCCGTCTATATACTTGGGGTTCTGCTCTCCGCAGTGCTGGTCACCGGCTACATAACAAATTTCATTGTTTCCTTCGAAGCAATGATCGTGTTTAACTTCTTCTTTACAGAGCCGTTGTTCACACTGCACGCCTACGACGCGGAGTACCCGGTCACCTTTGTCGTAATGCTGATCGTCTCTCTTATCGCGGGTTCGATTGCAGCAAGGCTTAAAGCGATCGCAGTACAGTCTGATCTGATGTACGCGCGCACAAAGCTTCTGTCCGATACAGCGAGCCAGCTCCACAAGCTGAGCGACTACAATGAGATCCTCAGCACCACCGGCGGGCAGCTCACCAAGCTCACAAACAAGCCGGTACACCTGTATGACAGGAACAGAGGCCCCGAGACCTGTCTGCTCTTTTCTCCCGGAGAAGCCTCTCCGAAGGAGATCCCGACGGACAACAAGAGCCTGGCTGCCGTCAGATGGGTCTTTTTTAAGAATGAACGGGCAGGAAACGGTACCACAATGTTTCCGTCAAGCCCCCTTCGTTTTCTTCCGGTGAGCAGCAACGATCACGTATACGCCGTAGCCGGATATGATCCCGTAGAAGAACAGGCAGATCCTATGGATCCGACCGGACAGCCCGGGCAGTTCGACCATTCGCTGATCGTATCGATCCTCGGTGAGTGCTCCATGGCCCTCGAAAAAGAGCGGATCCAGAGAGAAAAGGAGGAGGCAGAGCTCCGTCGCAGAAATGAGAGATTAAGGGCCGATCTTCTGCGCTCCATTTCCCATGATCTTCGCACGCCGCTGACATCCATCTCCGGAAATGCCAGCAATCTTTTAAGCTCGGGCAGCAGCTTCGAGGAAGAGACGAGGCAGCGGCTCTACACTGATATTTATGATGACTCTGTCTGGCTGATCAGTCTGGTGGAAAACCTTCTTGCCGTCAGCCGCATCGAGGACGGCAGCATGAAGCTTCACCGCAAGCTCGAACTCCTCGATGACATCATATCAGAGGCGCTGCTGCACATAGACAGAAGGGCCTCCCAGTATACGATCATCGCGGAGCCCTCCGAAGAGACGATCCTGATCGACGTGGACGGACGCCTGATCGTGCAGGTTCTCATCAACCTGATCAACAACGCGATCCAGTACACTCCTCCCGGCTCCACGATCCGGATCAGCAGCGTGAACATGGGCGACTGCGCCAAAGTTATCGTGGCCGATGACGGCCCGGGCATTCCGGATTCAGAGAAAGACAGCGTATTCACAATGTTTTACAGCGGGAGCAAAAAAGTGACGGATTCCAAGCGGAGCCTCGGCCTCGGACTTGCCCTGTGCCGGTCCATCATCCGTGCCCACGGATGCGAGATCATGCTGGACGACAACATCCCCCACGGATGTATATTTTCCTTTACCCTGCCCATGAAGGAGGTGACACTGCATGAATAAATTCGTGGTCCTCGTTGTGGAGGACGACAAGCTGATCCTGAACCTGATGACCACAACACTCGGTATCCACAACTATAAATATCTGACCGCGGCTTCAGCTTCCGACGCACTCCTGCAGATCACATCCCACAATCCGGATGTCATCTTCCTGGACCTGGGACTGCCGGACATGGACGGCGTGGACCTGATCCGCAAGATCCGAACCTGGTCCGCCGTTCCGATCATAGTCATCAGCGCGCGGAGTGAGGACACGGACAAGATCGAGGCACTGGACGCAGGGGCGGACGACTACCTGACCAAGCCTTTCTCCGTGGATGAACTCCTGGCGAGACTGCGTGTCACCCAGAGGCGCCTTGCCGCCTCCCAGGGAAACATGAACTCCCATATCTTCGAAAACGGGGATCTGAAAGTAGATTTTGCCGCGGGTACCGCCTACATGAACGGGGAAGAGCTTGCCCTTACCCCCATTGAGTACAAACTGTTATGCCTGTTCTGTAAAAATATCGGCAAGACACTCACTCACACCTACCTCACCGATGCCATCTGGGGCAATACTTTTGACAGCGATCTCGCTTCCCTCAGAGTTTTCATGGCATCCCTGAGGAAAAAAATAGAAAAAGACACCACACATCCTCAGTACATACAGACAAGAATCGGAGTCGGATACAGAATGAACAGGCTTTGAGCGGCTCTGCCGCCATTGCGTCACTGCCTTGTAAGGAGGTCTCTATGCGCGATCTGTTTTTGTTTTTATTTTTCATTCTTGATGCTTCTGTTGTCGGCTTCATGCTGTGGAATATCTGAAAAATATGGATTTTATTCCAAAACTGTTATATGATTGAGAGACTGACTGTATTTTAAGGAGGCTAACAGTTTTGGAACAGAATAATCGTGGTTCATTTACAGGTAAACTTGGATTTGTCCTCTCCGCTGCGGGCGCGTCCGTCGGCTTGGGCAATATCTGGAGATTTCCTTACCTGGCTGCTAAATATGGCGGCGGTGCTTTTCTACTTGTTTACATCATCCTTGCCCTCACATTTGGCTACACGATGATCATCGCCGAGACGGCGATCGGACGCTCTTCGCAGAAAAGTCCTGTGGGCGCGTTCAGGTTTTTCAGTGATTCCCCCTGGGCGAAGGCGGGCGGCTGGATCAACGCGATCGTTCCGGTCCTGATCTGCCCCTATTATTCCGTCATCGGCGGCTGGGTATGCAAATATCTCTTTGCATTCCTTACCACTGATATGAATGAAATTGCCACAGACACCTTCTTTACGGATTTCATCACAAACGGCGCTTCCGCTGAACTCTGGTTCTGCGTTTTCGTAGCCCTCAACCTTGTGATCATCTATATGGGCGTGGAAAACGGCATTGAGCGCGTTTCCAAGTTCATGATGCCGATCCTTCTGGTATTGGCACTCGCCATAAGCGCCTACTCGATCACACGTCCCGGCGCAATGGCGGGCGTCTCCTACATGCTGATCCCTCACCTTGAGAACTTCTCCTGGATGACGGTGGTCTCAGCAATGGGCCAGATGTTCTACTCGCTGTCCATCGCCATGGGTATCCTGATCACCTTCGGATCCTATATGAAGAAGGAAGTCAGCATCGAGGATTCCACCGTTCAGGTCGAGATCTTTGACACGGGCGTCGCTATTTTGGCCGGCATGATGATCATCCCCGCTGTATTCGCGTTTTCGGGCGGTGACCCTGAGCAGCTGGGCGCTGGCCCCTCTCTCATGTTCATCACAATGCCCAAGATCTTCGCAAGTATGGGAATCGGCCGCATCATAGGCGTCATGTTCTTCACACTGGTGCTGTTCGCGGCACTCACGAGCTCCATTGCGCTGACTGAAGCAGCTGTCTCCACAATCTGTGATGAGTTTAAATGGAGCCGCACAGCGTGCACTACTGTCATGGCTGTGGTCATGCTCGCTCTGGGAACGCTCTCCTGCCTCGGCTACGGACCGCTTTCCTTTATCACCATCATCGGAATGCCTTTCCTGGACTTCTTCGATTTCCTGACCAATTCCGTGATGATGCCCATTGCGGCCTTCGCGATCTGCGTGCTCGTCACCAAATGCATAGGGATTTCCCGTATCGAGCAGGAAGTGGAAATGGACGGACATCCTTTCCGCCGCAAGAAGGTCTTCAGTGTTGTGATCAAATATATCGCTCCCATTTTCGTACTGATCATTCTGCTCAGTTCGATCGCGAATGCGTTTGGATTGATCTCCATGTGACGTCAGCAATGAGCCATGCATAGAAATAAAATACACCCGACTGAGAGCTTGTTCTCAATCGGGTGTTTTTTTATTTCTATATACGGCGAATGCCGCGACAGTGAGCGGTCCTTTGGAACGCGAACATGTCGGCATGGCCCATTGCGTACGACCGCCTTATATTACATCTGTATCTCCACATCTGCCACTCTCATAGTAGACTTCCTGTGGGAGACAAGCAGCACTGTCTTGCCCTTCGCCTCATCCTTAAGCGCTTTGAGAATGACCGCTTCATTGAGGCTGTCAAGGTTGCTGGTCGGTTCATCAAGCAGCATGAAGGGCGCGTCGTGCAGGAATGCCCTGGCAAGGCCGATCCGCTGGCGCTCTCCTCCGGAAAGAGTGACTCCGAGCTCGCCGACATCTGTATCATACCCGCCAGGCAGAGTCATGATCCAGTCGTGCAGAGAAGCTTTGCGGCAGGCCGCTTCGACTTCCTCTCTGGTCGCATCGAGTTTGGCGATCCGGATATTGCCTGCAATGGTATCCTTGAACATCTGCGTATCCTGGGTCATGTAGCTCTCCATCTCCCGCAGGTTGGATGTGTTGATCTCGCTCAGGTCGATATCTCTGGCAACAGCTGCGCCGGAATCCTTGGGAATATCTACAATGCCGATCCTGCCCT
Source organism: uncultured Lachnospiraceae bacterium (assembly GCA_902785055.1). GTDB lineage: Bacteria > Bacillota > Clostridia > Lachnospirales > Lachnospiraceae > CAG-791. The sequence goes on along the minus strand of CACZXG010000009.1, from coordinate 22,526 downwards.
TATTGACTGCCCAGAACCGCATCAGGAGCTTGAGCAGCGTCGACTTGCCGCATCCGCTCTCGCCTACGATCCCGATGATCTGGTTTTCATGGATGCTCAGGGAGAAATTCCTCAGCACAGGGGTGCTGCCATAGCCGAATGTGACTTTGCGGCACTCCGCGCCATGAAATCCGACTTCCGGCTTTCCCGTGATCTCCTCTGTCTCGGGCTCTTCGTCGAGGATCGCAAGTACCCGCGCACCGGAGGCGACTGTATTTTGTAAAGTCGTTCCCAGGCTCGCCAGCGCAGACACCGGGCCAAAAGAGGAAAGAAGCGCCATTACCGGGATAAGGAAGCCGTCAAATCCGACTTTTCCGGTTGTGTAAAGCCAGCCGGCCGTGACTGTCATCAGCACATCAAAGGTCAGTATAAAAGTATTGGCGATCGCCAGGTTAAGGCCTGTCAGCCGGTTCAATGCCCCCTGGTGCCACAAAAGCGTCTTGGACTGCTTGTGCATAGCTGCCATGCGGCTGCGGCTGCTGTCATACTGAATCGTCTCATCAAGGCCGCGGATATTCTCAAGGACACAGGAGGCCAGATCTGCGGAGTGCTTCCGCACCTTTTCTCCCATATTGCCGCTGACTCCGGAGATGATCAGGGGAACTGCGATGCCGACACACAGATAGGCAGCCAGCGCCAGAAGTCCCAGACCGACATGGAATGTGCCGATGTAGACGCACATGATCGTCGAGGTCAAGAGCGCGATACATATCGGAGAGATCGTGTGGGCATAGAACACCTCCAGAAGTTCTACATCGGAAGTGATCAGCGAAACAAGATTTCCCTTGTCCTTTCCCTCGAGTTTGGCAGGGCAGAGTCTTCTGAGCGCGCCGAATACTTTGTCTCGCACGATCGCGAGCAATGTAAAGGCAATGTAGTGATTGAGCCTCTGCTCAGCGAAGCGCAGTACTGCCCTCAGAAGAGCCAGGAGCGGGAGCAGGATCCAAATTGTCCTGATCGGGATCGCGACGTCCAGGCCCAGTCCGCTCAGGATCGCGTATCCTCCGAGGATCGGAATAAACTGCACCGCCAGGAAAGCCAGGGTCCCGGCTGCTACCGCAAGAATCATATAACTGGTCAGGGGTTTAACCAGCCCGAGCATTCTGAAGAGTGTTACAAATTTCGAGGGGTTTCGCTTATTGGGCTTCTTACTCATCCTATTCCCCCTCCTTTCCGATCCGGCCGGTACTTCCAATCGATCCGGTACTGCCAACACGCCTGGTGTCTCCGATCGATCCCGTGTTTCCGACACGACCGGTATTACCGATCGATCCGGTGCTTCCGACACGACCGGTATTGCCGATCGATCCCGTGCTTCCGACACGGCTAGTATTGCCGACTCGGGCGGTATTTCCGATCCGGCCGGTGCTTCCCAGATCTCCTGTCGCGGCGATCTTCTCGATCTCACCGGTCAGCCACTCCTCGCCGGAGTCTTCGTCTCTTCCCAGGCGCTCGAGCTTCTGCTGGGTTCTCCACAGGACGGAATATGTGCCGCCCCACTTCATCAGCTCCCTATGCGTGCCGCTCTCCGCCACTTTTCCGTTATCCATGACAAAGATGCGGTCCGCTTCTTTTGTGTTAACGAGGCGGTGCGAGATCAGGATAATAGTCTTGCTGCCTTTCATCTGGCGGATGCGGTTAAGTATGATCTCTTCGCTCTCCACATCGATGTTGCTGGTCGCCTCGTCGAAAATATAGACCGGGCTGTCATGCAGCAGCGCCCTGGCAAGCGCAAGCCTCTGTCTCTGTCCGCCGGAAAGGTTCTGGGCGTTTTCTGTCAGCTGCGTATCCAGGCCGTCCGCACCCTTCAGGAATTCATCAAGCCTGCACTCCGCGAGAACTTTCCAGAGTTTGTCGTCGTCTGCCTCGGGATCTCCCATAAGGAGATTGTCCCTGACTGTCCCCTTGAACAGGTAAGAACTGCTGCCGATATAGGTGATCCCCCTCATGCGGCTCTCCTCCGAGCATTCGGAAAGGTGATCGGGGCCGATCATGATCGTACCGCTCTCCACCGTACTGCGTCCGGTGAGAAGAGATGCAATGGTAGATTTGCCGCTGCCGCTCTCGCCCACAATGCCCGTGAAGCTGTTTTTGGGGATCTGCATGTTGATCCTGTGCAGGACACCTCTCTCTCCGTCATAGGAGAAGCTTACGCTCTTGAGCAGGAAATTGCCGCCGTTCTGCGGAAACTCCGCGGTCTTCTCTTCAGGCTCTTCGAGCTCGAGGAACTTGAAGATCCTGTCGCTGGCCGCCATTCCGTTCATAGCTACGTGGAAATAGCTGCCGAGCCTTCTCATGGGGAGGAAGAAATCCGCTGACAGAAGGATCATAAACAGGCAGGGCGCCAATTCAAGTTTCCCCGCCACGAAGGAATGGGTCGCGAGCACAATGCCGAAGGCCGCGCCTCCGTAGGCAAGAAGGTCCATGATAATGATGGAGTTGAGCTGCATCGTGAGAACTTTCATAGTCACGACCCGGAAATGCTCCGACTCCTTATTCATCTGCTCGTGCTTATAGCCGTCCGCCTGATAGATCTTGAGGGTGGTCATCCCCTGCAGGTTCTCCAGAAATGTGCTGCCGAGCTTCGTGTACTGGTCCCAGTATTTTGCCAGGATCTTCTTGGCGATCTTCTGTACCATCATGATCGTGCCCGGGATCAGCGGAACGCACAGAAGCAGGATCAGGCCCGTCTGCAGGCTCCCTGCCGCCGTGAAGAGGATGAACAGGGTCACCGGTGCGATAAACGCATAGAAGAACTGCGGCACATACTGGCCAAAATAGCTCTCCAGCTGGTCTACTCCTTCCACCGACTCCTGTACGATCTCCGCGGTGGTCGCCTTCTCCCTGTAGCTCATGCCGAGTCTCAGGAGCTTTTTGTAGATCAGATCGCGAAGCTTGCGTTTTACTGTCCGGGATGCCAGATAACTCATCCGGACCGCATATCTCGCCACAAAGAAACGGATCACTATAGTAATTGCAATGACTATAATGGCCGGCGCCGCGCTTTGCGGCGTCAGTTCGCCCCGGTAAAGCCTCTCCGCTGAAACCGCGATCATACCGATCATCACCGCGTTCAGGCAGAGCTCGATCCACTGCAGGATGATATTTCCCGCAATGTATTTTTTGCTCTCCGGGCACAGAGCCGTCAGTCTTTTGTCAAACATGTAAAGATTCCTCCGATTCCGCTCCTTTATGCCCTGGTCTCTTCGGCAGGCTCAAAAGCCGGCATCAGCTGGAGCTTGTGGAGGTTGATCCTGTGCAGGCGGTCGATCTTAGCCTTGATCGCTTCGTCCTCGCACTCACCGGTGAGCACATATTTGTCCAGCATAGCGTATGTGAAGCCGAGCTTCTGCTCGTCGTCCTGGCCGCTGAGCCCGTCTGACGGAGTCTTGTGCACGAGGTCATAAGGAAGGCCCAGCGTATCGCCGATCTGCCTCACTTCATGTACCAGCAGATGGGAAAGGGGGCTGAAATCGCCGGCTGCATCGCCGTATTTAGTGGAATATCCGACATAGTCCTCGGAAGCGTTGCATGTGTTGACAACTCTTGCTCCGCCGGGAAGCATCTGTCCCACCGCGTAAAGCGTGGACATCCTGAGCCTGGGCGGGAGGTTGATCTCCGTATCCCTGGTGATCCCGTCAGTTCCGCTTAGCGCAAGGAGCTCCTTATTTGATGTAAGCATCTCTTTCATCGCCTGGAAAGCACCGCCGATATTGAGCTCTACATAAGGGATCCCGAGGAATTCCACAAGCTTGACAGAGTCGGAAATATCGCTCTGCACGCCGTTGGGCATCAGTACGCCGACCACTCTGTCTTTGCCGAGGGCCTCAGCGCACAGCGCCGCCGCAATACTGGAATCCTTTCCTCCGGAAATGCCGATCACGGCCTTGCATCCCTTTCCGTTCTTTTCAAAATATTCCCTAATCCACTCCACAATTTCGTTTTTGGTTTTGACCGGATCCTTGAGCATGATTCTGTGCCTCCTGTTTTATTTCATTCATTTGTTTTTCCGTGTATACCAAAAGTTCCAACTGTCTGTATAATAGCATTAATGGAAAGATTTGAAAATCGGATGTGTGTATCCGGATACAGAAAGGAGCCCCCTATGGCTGACCTCAACGACCTGCTCGAATCCTATTATGAGGAGATCGATCCCGCAAAAAGACGTAAGATCCTGGACGAATACATTGCCACTGCCGGCGACAGCGATCCTGCCGCCTCTTACCGCAAAGCGCTCTATGAATACCGCAATGTCGATCCCGCTGACCCCCAGAGAAAGCTGGACCGCTTTATGCTCGCTTTCCTGGATTTTCTCTATCTTTACAGGAGCAGCCGGATCCTTCCCGGCAGGTATGTAAAGGAAGTAAAGACGACAATCGGATCCCTCGAACTTGACGAGAGAGTCCACACGGATCCCCTGTTCGCCGAGGCTTTCAGTCTGGAGGTCAGGAACGCGGCAAGGCGATATTTTGAAACATGCAAGACGGACGGCTACCACAGGAAGTTCTTCGGCATCACCGCGTCCAAGCCCGAAGAGAAGGAAAAGCAGCGCTGCATCGACATCTGGCGCATGTCCTACGGCCTTGCGGAACGCCTGGGTCTTGAGGAGGAGATGGATCTCTTCTGCCGGGCGTTAAGCGAAGCGTACAGGCTCTCGAGAGTCGACGGGCTCACTCTGGCGGAGGCGTACCGGTCCTATAAGTGATGTTCCGGCGCACCGGACTGCCCCGATGGAGCCGGCCGCGTTGACGCCCGATAGTCTTAGGCTCACTTTTGATGTATAATGAAATGTCAATATTTTGCTGACGAAAATTCACTGATCATGGAGGAAACCGGATGAAAATGCCGCTGATCTCTGTTGTGCTCCCGATTTACAATATCGAATCCTATCTGGACCGCTGCATGGAAGCCGTGCTGAACCAGACCTACAGTAATCTTGAGATTCTCATGGTCGACGACGGTTCACCGGACGGCTGTCCGCAGATCTGCGACCGCTATGCGGAGCAGGATTCCCGCGTCAGGGCTCTCCACAAGGAGAACGGCGGCCTGTCCGACGCCCGCAATTACGGAATCGCGCACGCCCGCGGCGAATACATCACCTGCATTGATCCCGACGACTACGTGGATCCCGACTATGTCGAATATCTCTACAGGCTGATCGACAAATACGAGACCAAAATGTCCATCTGCCAGCATGTCACGGAATATGACAACGGCTCTGTCAAGGATCACGGCTCTTCGGGCGACGAGCTGATGGATATCGAGACCTGCCTGCGCAGAATGCTCTATCACAATGTGATCGACACTTCCGCCTGGGCCAAGCTCTATCACCGCAGCCTTTTCGACACAGTATGCTATCCTGTGGGAAAGATCTTCGAGGATATCGGCACGACCTACGCCCTGATGATGCAGTGCGACACCGGCATAGCCGTCGGCTACGAGTCAAAATATCACTACATGTACCACATGAACTCCATCGTCAACAGCAGTTTCTCACCCCGCAAGCTTGATCTTCTGGAGATGACCGACAAGATGGGCCATGAAGTCGTGAGGGCCTACCCTTCCCTCAAACAGGCTGTCCTTCGCCGGCGCGTCTACGCGCGCTTCAGCACGCTCAACCAGATGCTGGGTACCGAAGACTACGAAAAGGAACGCGAACAGATCATCCGCTTTATCCTGCACCACAAAAAGAGGATCCTGAAGGATCCCCGCGCCCCCCGGCGCGACAAGATCGCGATCCGGCTGCTGTCCGTGAACTACGGCTTGTATAAGACCTTCTGGAGGACTTACCAGGGGGTGATCTTTAAGAAGAATTAAGCCCTTGAAGTCCTTTAAGGGCACTATAAAGGCAGATATAAGAACGTCCCCCCGGTTACCCGGAGGGACGTTTTGATTTACCATAAAGAAATTGTCTTAATTACCGTAGCTGCTGCAAAATATACGGATCCTTGATCTTCTGGTCCTCCGCCAGCAGCAGGATCTTGGACAGGATTTCTGCTGTCTTGGGATCTTCGTCGATGAATGGCAGGAAGATCTTCCCTCTCTGCTGGGAGTGGACCGGCAGGATATTTACCATTCCGCCGCTCTCCTTGTGGATCACACCACTGCCAAGCTGAATGTTGTAGTTCCCCATTGTTCCCTTGATGAACGCATGCGTTCCTTCGAAAGTAACATTTGTAAGTCCGAAGAGTTCCATGTTGAACTCGAAGATCGCCTTGCGCATCTCGATCGTGGAGTGGCTGGTCTCCGGATCTACTCCGCCCGCATGGGCCACGCTTACCGCAAGATCCACATCACGCATGACTTCTGAGTAGAGGATATCCGGTACTTCGGAGAGTTTCTTCTGCTTGTAAGTCTTTCTGTCATAGAAAGAGACATATTCAAGTGTAGGGCACTCCGTATCTGCCGGCGAGAACCAGTCTGCCAAAGCATAGATCGTCGCAGCAATGTTCTGTTTGAAGAAAATCTTCTGCAGGCCTTCATCGTAGTCCGCCACCCATCTGCGTCCGCGAAGCGCTGCCACTGTCTTCTTGGGCTGGATCTGATAGCCTGCAAACAACCTGGAATCAAGGGCGTCCTTTTCCTCTTCCAACTTGGGATAGAATTCTCTGAACACCTGCTTGAAGGGCTGCTTTGTGCCGCTCGCCTGTTGCTTTTCGAAGAAGAGTCTCTGATACTTCGGCAGTACGCCGAGCCTGTAAAGTGTGATCGGGTGAGCCACAAGCAGCTGAGCGTCCTCAGTAAGTGCAGGTTCGACGACAGCAAGTTCTTCAAGGGTTCCGACTAAGTCGCCAGTCTCCGCCCCCACAAACACCAATCTTCCGAGAATTCCCGCCGTGACCGGATTCCTGCACAGCTGCAGCAATTCGCCATAGCTGTAGGCGTCCTCCTCTTCCATCGCGCGCTCGAACATCGAGACGCAGCGCGAGTACTGGTTTTTGAGTTTTGAGGCGAATTCCTTCACATCGATGAAGGTCTCGTCTTTCTTGAGCGCTGCGGGGACGGACTTAACGGCTTTGTCCTTCTTGAAGAGTTTCAGTTCGGACTTTCCGTCCGCGTCAACGAGGATCCGCGTCACATAGTCGCCAATCGTGATTCCGTCAAAGTATTTCTGGTTCGACGTCACCAGCTCTGTCTCCATGGCGAGCGTCAGCCGCAGTTCATCCGCATAGCCTGCCGTGGTTGCCATGTTCTTCATAGCGTACTGCACGCACTGGGCCTCGCTGGCCCTTCTCTGCGCGCCGAACTGTTTGCTCTCCTTAAGGAATTTCTGCAGGAATTCGTAGCGGTGCAGAGAATCCTGTCTGTCCTTCATCGGGATCAGGCCGTAGCTCATAAGAAGATCCTTGTTGCGTTTATCAGCGATGGTCTTCTCAAGTTCGTCACGGTCCACTTTGCCGGTCGCAGCGTCCGCGTACTTGCGCGCACGGGTGTGTTTGCTTCCGTCTGCGATATATTTTGCCGCCTTGTAGAGCTTCGAGAAGTTCTTCTCGCCCAGTTTCTCATACACCTCGAAGAACCAGTTGGTGTCAAAACATCCGTTATTGAGTTCCTCGGGCGACAGCGGCGTGTACCTGGCGATCACGGCTTTTTTGCGGTCGTCAAACCGCTCGTTCATGTGCGCCATGAAGTAATAGCAGCCGCTCTTAAAGCCGTCGATCCCCAGCACTTCTTCAGCCAGATCCAGCCACTGGGGCGCGTACATTGCGACCTCGATCAGGCGGTCTGTGCTGACCTTGTTCGCTTTGACAGCCTTTTTCAGATCAGCCGCCGTCTCAGAGTCGGCCGGCCAGCAAACCTTCAGCAGATGCGAAAGGCTCTCTTTCTTGCTTGTTCCGCCGTTATATGAGTAATAGGTGTTCCTGTCCAGGGGATCTGTCCCCATCGCGCGCAGGATCTCCATCAGGCGCGGGATGCCCTCGATCCGGGAGATGCGGCTGACCGCGTCCGAGAAGACTGTAGGTGTGTCGCCGCGCTTAAGCTCCACGTTCAGGATAAGGTTGACAATATTCTCGTAGATCTCCTTGCCCAGTTTGTAGAAACTGTTCTGTGTATCCAGTGTCTTCTTCTCCATATCCACCGGCATATAGAACTGCAGCTGCCTGAGCGCATAGATTGTGACATTCGAAAGAAACAGGCTGCCCAGATCTCCCACTGCGTACTTGAGTCCGACCAGTTCGAAGGCTGCCTTATACAGGAAGTCTTTGGTGATCATCCCCAGTTCATGTGCCTTCACATAGGAGAGGATTGAGAGGATGTTGGAAGAACTCCTGCCGTAGGTCGTATTCGGTTCATGCGCGTCAAACTGATAGACCCTGTCCACGTGGTAGAGCAGAGGGAATACTCCGCGGAATTCCTCGTCATTCTCATATTGAGATGCACGGGACAACATCGACCGGAACTTGTTCGAGCGCACGAAGCAGAGCGGCCGCTGAGCGTAATAGGAGGCATATTTTGACGGAGCTCTCTCCATCCAGCGGATCTGTTCGGGGAGCTCCGTCGCCGCGAGAACCGCTGCCTGCGCGATCTCAGCGGGCAGGACCAGATGCTGCTGGCTCGCGATGATATCCAGGATCGTCTGGTAAGTGCTGTGAGCATGGCGTCCGCCCATATACTTGGGATCGGCGTAGTGATAGCCGGAATAAGCCTCTCCGAAGATCGTCTTCTCCGCCTTGAGGTATGCGTTCACGTCTTTGACGTCCGTCTCGTCGTATCCCCCGCGCACCGCGAAGTACAGATTGAACAGCACCTTGGGGGTCTTTACGATCGTTTCATAGACCTCGATCCAGAGTTCCGGGAAGGGATAGCGCGTCTCGAGGGCGCCATTGTAGTCGTAATTGATCAGATACAAGCCGTTTTCCAGGAGCTGCCTGTCGCCGTTCACGCTCGTGTACTCGAGTTTCCCGTGCGCCTCGATAAACGCCTTGATCTTGTCAAAATACTGATCCATCTCCTTCGCGCTCAGACTGAAATAGTCTTTGAGAAGCTTCTTCGTGTCGCTCATTCCCAAAGAGTTCTTCAGGATCTGAAGGCCTTTTTTCAGACCGGACGACGCCTGCGCATCCGCAGTTCCCCGCACCCTGAGTTCCGGTTCGTACGCTGCTTTCGGGTCATACAGGCCGTATCCTTCCGTATTCAGAATACTGCCTGCCCCTTCGCTGCCTGCAATTTCTTCATAGAGAACTTTTTCTTTGTCGGACAGCACAGTGGCATCCGGAATGACCTCGCGCAGCAGCGCCGCGCATTCTCTCTTCGCGGCTTCGCTCTCCTCGCTGCGGCGCTTGAGCATGTCAAGGCCCGCGAGGCGCATCTGCTCTCTGTCGGCCGCGGAGACAGTTTTCTTTTTGCCCTTATGAGCTGTCTCTGTTTTGCCCTCTTCAGGCTCGCCGCCTCCCAGGAGTCTGCGGATACTTGCGTATATGCCCTCTTTGTCCTGCTCTTCCAGGATCTCAATGATAAAGCGTCTCGACTCCTCATTCTTGAGGCGCAGATACCCCTCAAGCTGACGGTACTCGTCCTGCGTGAGATGCATCGACGCATCAGGATCCGACTGCAGCTTTTTAAGGATCTGATAAGCCGCTTTTCTCGTAAAGCTCTCCTTCTCCGCCACGTATCCGATCAGCGCGTCCCGCTGGGTCTGTGTCCTCGGAGCATGCAAAAGAACCCTCAGATAATAGCTGCGGGTGTTGTAGTAGGAATCCATGATGTCAGTCAGGCGCACGCAGGCCTCGTCGATCAGGGCGTCGTCCTGCAAAGCGTAGGCGATCACAGCCATCCTCTGCGTGAGGTCGCTCTTGTCGAGGACCGCGCTGTACCAGGGGAAGATCATGGGATCGTACTCTGTTTTGCGCTTCTTCATGGAATCTGCGAGATTCTTCAAAATACTGTAGTGCAGCCGCGCCTGCTCCTCACTGTCGAAGATCTCGCTGACCGGCAGAGGATCGTAATGAACGTCCGCCTCGTCCGCCATATAGACAGACTGATTCTTAGAGTTCCGGATGCATCCGCGGACGATCGTGTCCACAGCGTCCAGATAAGTGGGCATGAAAGCCGCCGCCATCTGCAGATCATCCGGATAAGTCTCAAGGATCTTCCTCGCGGCCTGCTCGCTGTAATCGGAGTGCTGCATATACCTGTTGTAGTAAGAGATCGTCAGGCGCTGGTTTTTCGTGCCGCTCTCCACGATCTGCAGCATACGTCCAACAGCATCCAGCGCCTCGTAGAAGCCCAGTGCCCACAGTCCGGTGACGATCTGCACACTGTCGTCAGTCTCCGTCATTTCAAAGGCTCTGGCGCGGTCCCTGACCGCTTCGCTGACGCCGGCCAGAAGCTTGTCCGACACCCGGTCCATGGCGTCGACGCTGCATATTCCCGTCCATGTGGCAATGGCGCGCTTAACGCCCGAGAAGCGGATCAGGTCGTTCTCTTCGATCGCGCTCAGGATCGTCAGAAATGCCTCTGCCCTGCCGCAGTCCGCGTTCTCGCAGACCGCCTGGCGCACGCCCTCCTGGAGCCTTGCGGCTACGAGGAACCTGGCCAGAAGATCGTGCAGCTGAGTGTTCTTCGACTTCACGATCCCCCTGATCAGCGGCACTGTGACGATCACGGTATTGGTGTCGCTCAGGATCGCCTCTTTGCACCCCTCGATCACCTTGCTGTCCCCGTTGTCGATCCGCGCCGCGAGAATGTCGTCGAACTGCACCATATGCAGGTCGCGGGTATATGTGTCGTTCCGCTTGAAATCCAGGAACTCCTCGTCGAGGCCTGCGCCTTCGGCTGTTCTCTCCGCGAGGTACTCAAACGGAGTTACGCCATAGATCCCCAGCACTTTATAAGCCTGCATCAGGCCGAAAGCATCAAGTGTATGCGCGCCCGGATCCTTCGTTCGCACAGTGGGTCGAAACAGCGCCCTTGAATACTGATAGTACGAATACTGTTCCAGCATATACTCGTAATCCGCGCGGTACTCTTCCGGCACAAAGATCTCAATAAGATCCCCGCACTCGGAGAGCATGAGCTCTTTGAGCGTTTCAGGGCCGCCCGTCTCACTGCTCCTGCCGGTCCCGAGTTTCTCCCTGGTCCACTTGCGGATCACCGGAAAGCCGCAGTACTGATAATTGCTGAAGCATCGAACTTCGTCAAAGAGCTCCTTCTTCGCGGGCGAAAGCTGTTTGATCTGTTTCTCGTGCTCTTTGTTCCAGCGCTCCTGCCGCTCCTTCTCCCATTTCGTCCTTGAGTTGTAATCAAATGCCATTTCCTGTACCCCCTGTCACCACATACGGCCCGCCAGGAACGTAAGGCGGATGAAAGTCACTTCACTCTGCTCCTTCAGCGCCATCTTTTCCTGTCTGTCTGTATATCTGGTCCCGTCCGCGAACAGCGCGACCATCCCGTCGTCAAAACATTGCAGCGCGTTCTCCACTGCCTTTTCCTCATCAGCTTTCCTTCCGTCCATCGGATCGCCGTAAGCGACCTTGCCTGATGCGGCGCTGTTTTCCAGGTGCTCCTCAAACTGCTCGTTCAAAGGCCTGTTCTGCCCGCCCTCATCAGAAAAAAGGCGCAGTATCTCTCCTGCGTCTTTCCTTTCATTATATTCCCTTACATTTTGTCTGACCGTCTCCGCGAGAAACTCCTCCACCGTCATCTGCCTGTCAGTATAGTCACAGGTCATCTGTACGATCGCAGCTTTTTTTCGCGAAGCGCCCTTGACATTGATTCTGATCTGCATAGTGCTCCTGCCTTAAAATCTTATATTTGCGCAGCCGCATACTTACTGATATTTTATCACAATTCATGCTTTTCCTTGACAAACAAAGCGGATTATCTTTCAATGGATTTGTTTATCGCGATTTTGTGTTGGGACTGTCTCTACTGACTTTCTTTTGCTATAGTTAGAAACACTATGATTAAAATGAATTCCAAGAAAAACACCAAATTCCTCGGCACAACATGCATGCTCGCCGCCTCTTTGTGTTTCTCGACAGGCGGCCTTCTCATGAAGTTGATCCCATGGAATCCTCTTGCGATCAATGGGGCAAGAAATGTGATCGCGGCAGTCGTGATCGGACTCTATATTTTGGCTACGAAGCATAAGCTCAGGTTTAATCCGACCGTACTTGTCGGCGCCATTTCCATGGCAGGCGTGACGACTCTGTACTCGATCGCCAACAAGCTGACCACAGCAGGCAACACGATCATCCTGCAGTATACAGCGCCGATCTGGATCGTGATCCTGATGTTTCTGATCTTCGGCCGGAAACCTTCACGGTCAGCACTCATTTCCATCCTGATCGTCTTCGCGGGAATCCTCTGCTTCTTCTTTGAGGGGCTCTCCACGGGAAAGTGGCTGGGCGACCTGCTGGCACTTTTGTCAGGCATCTTCTATGCGGGAGTTTTCATGCTGAACAGCTTTGAGAAGGGGGACGCGCTGTCTTCGGTGTTCTTCGGACAGCTCGCCTGCGGGATCTTCCTGTCGCCGCTTGTCCTTCGGGAGACCGTATTTACTGCTCCGGTTCTGCTCTCAGTCTTTCTGCTGGGCGCAGTCCAGGTGGGTCTGGCGTATATCTTCTTCACGACGGGCACCAAATACACTGATCCTGTCACAGCTTCCATCATCAATGCATTGGAGCCGATCCTCAATCCCATCCTGGTCGCCGTTTTCTACGGAGAGATGCTTGGAAAGCTTTCCCTTGTCGGTGCGGTTATCGTGCTTGCCGGGATCCTGTATTATAACCTGCGCATCACCATGTCCCCTGCTCAGGGAGACTGAACGCCATCCCGTGATTTAGTACACAGCATTTAGAAATCAGGCTTTTTTATATGAAAAACACAAATAAAGACTTCGCCTTATCCGCCGCCATGGTCATCGCAAGCGCAGTGCTATGGGGCCTGTACGGCACTTTCGTGACAATACTGAGCTCAATGGGGCTGTCCGGCAACGCACTCGTATTTCTTCGTATGTTTGCCACCTCAGTCCCGGTGGGTTTACTGATCGGCATGACGGACCGTTCCGCCTTCAGGGTGCGGCCCGCAGATATACCGCTCTTTATCGCCAACGGACTGCTCAGCCTTCTCTTTTTCACAGCCTGTTACACCGCAGCCATCAAAGTCACCAAGATTGCGACTGCAGCGGCCCTTCTCTACACTGCGCCGGCCATCGTTATGGCGCTCTCCGTGATTGTGTTCCACGAGCGCATGACAGCCCGCAAAGTGTTATGCTGCGTGCTCGCAGTCATCGGATGCGCCTTTGCCTCCGGCATAGGCGGAGAATTGTTCGCAGGGCCGTCTTCCGGGAATCTGATCACCCTTTCAGGGCTCCTGCTGGGGCTGGGAGCAGGCTTAGGCTACGCGCTGTACAGTATTTTCAGCCGAATTATTCTAAACCGCGGTTACTCCGTATACACAAATGTGTTCTACAGTTTCGGCGTCGCAATGCTGGGATTTTTTCTTCTCTCCTGCTTTGACGGGAGCATCGGTCAGGTTTTCGAAAACCCTGCCAGAACGGTGCTCGCCCTTCTGTGCGGGCTTCTCACCGGAAGCCTCGCCTATGTCCTGTATACCGCCGGAATGAAGGGCATGGAAACCTCCAGGGCCGCCCAACTCACCACCATCGAGCCGGTCACCGCCGCGATCCTCGGAAGCCTGCTCTTTCACCAGCCTCTCTACTTCTTGGAGATCCTGGGAATCGTTATGGTCGTCGGATCAGTCGTGATGATGAACAGCGGAGACTGACAACTTGCAGAGATGTTGAAAGATGCGGGTTCAATGTCCTGCTGCGTTTTCCATAGTTGTTTTTCCCTCTCAAAAAGCATATCATTTGTTTTACTACACATTTTACGAAAAAGAGGTACACTCAATGTCCTGCACAACACTTCTGATCGGCAAAAAAGCCAGTTACGACGGCTCCACCATGATCGCGCGCAACGACGACGCATCTGCCGGCCGTTTTACACCCAAGAAACTCACGGTCGTTCTGCCCGGGGATCAGCCCAGGTACTATGTATCCGTCATCAGCCATGTCGAAATAGATCTTCCTGAGGATCCCCTTCGCTACAGCGCAGTGCCCAACGCCCTGGACGGCGAAGGCATCTGGGCCGGCGCAGGCATCAACGCTGCGAACGTCGCGATGACTGCCACAGAGACCATCGCCTCCAACGAGAGAGTCCTGGGCGCTGATCCCCTGGTCGTCTATCACCCTGCCACGGAGGAAACTCCCATGCAGCCCGGCGGTATTGGCGAAGAAGACCTTGTCACCATCGTTCTGCCTTATATCCACAGTGCGCGCGAAGGCGTACTGCGCACCGCCTCTCTCCTCGAGAAGTACGGAACCTATGAGATGAACGGCATCGCCTTTGCAGATGTAAATGAGATCTGGTGGATGGAGACCCTCGGCGGACACCACTGGATTGCCAAAAGAGTGCCCGATGACCGCTATATCGTCAATCCCAATGAGTCCGGCATCGACAGTTTCGACCTCGAAGATGCACTGGGAGAAGGCGTTAACCACCTCTGCAGCGCGGATCTGAAGGAATTCATCGCGGACAACCATCTTGATCTGTCACTGAATGGCAAACTCAATCCCAGGGAAGCTTTCGGCACACAGAGCGACGCGGACCATGTATATAACACGCCCCGCGCCTGGTTTATTCTCCGCCATTTTAACCCCCGCAGTGCGAAATGGGACGGTCCGGACGCCGATTTCGGTCCTCGCGACAATAACCTTCCCTGGAGCATGGTCCCCGAGCGCAAGATCACCGTGGAAGACGCCAAATACGTGCTCTCCAGCCACTTCCAGGGAACACCCTATGATCCTTACAGTGAATGCGGCGACCCTTCCATGCGCGGCGCTTACCGCTCCATCGGCGTCAATAGGACGGATTTTCTCGCACTGCTGCAGCTGCGGCCTTATGTGCCTCAAGCTGTTCGGGCTGTCGAGTGGCTGACCTTCGGATCTAATGTGTTCAATACATTTGTGCCCTTTTTCACGAACACCGAGAAGGTGCCGGCCTACCTCTCAACCACAGAGGATCAGGTTGACACGGGCAGTTTCTACTGGAACTGCAGGCTGATCGCGGCACTTGCAGACGCACAATTTAAGCCTTGCAAGATTCACATCGAGCGCTATCAGATCAGGACCATGGCGGAAGCTCACCGGATCCTGAACCAGGCGGATCGTCTGGTCGGTGAACTGCTTGAAGTCGGTGCGAATCCGCAGTCTGTCATTGATTCTGCAAACGAGGCACTGGCAGAAATGCTGCAGAAACAAACTTCCGATGTCCTCGGCAAGGTTCTGCATGAAACCAGCAACAAGATGAAAAACGCGTATGCGAGGTCAGATGCGTAAGTTGTGGTCTGCCAAGGGGTGCATCTTGTGCTTTCATTTAGGTTGGCCCATCGGATTTGGCCGAGAGCATAAATGGATGTAGTGAATTTGAGCGTTTCTGAGCAGATGCTCCATCGGATATGGCTGAAGGCGTGATTGGATGTAGTGAATGTGAGCATTTACTGGCAGGTACACCATCGGATTTGATCGAATGCGTAGATGGATGTATTAAATTTGAACACTTCTGGGTGGGCACACCATCGGATATGGCTTAAGACGTAATCGGATGTAGAGTTTGTACCAGGCAAGCTTTTTTCATACCATCGAATTCTGTTGAGACCGAAATCGGATGTAGAGCAAGTGCCCAGCAAGCTTTGCAATACATCCAATTTATCGACAAGCCAAAATGGATGGAAAGCTTGTGCCAGACAATTCAACGTCACTTTAAAAGGTGCCGCTGCCCCGGGCAGCGACACCTTTTCTTCATCCTATCTCCAGCACATCGATCAGCCTCTCTCTCGGAATCCCGCATCTCTCCAGAAACCGGTCCGCCTTGGCGACAACCTCAGGCGAATTCATGTGCGCCGCGTGATGCGCATCCATGCCGTAGATCACGGAGTTCCCTTCCCGTGCGGCGATCTTCCAGAAGAGCTCGCGGGGATAATTTCTGTCCTCGCGCACCCCCAGGAGATTGATCTCCAAGGGCATATCGATCTCTTTGCAGAACCTGCACAGTTTCGTCATTTCCTCCTCATAGATCTCATCCGGGCCTGTGAACCAGACCACATCCGGATGGGCAAAATAGAGAAACTTCCCTGTCTCAAGCGCCTCGCGGGTCTGCGCGCAGTATTGCCGCAGGTATTCTGCGCGGTTTGTCCTCTCACCGCAGAACGGCGCGTACATTCCGTTTCCCAGATAGTGCTGGCCAAGGATCAGATACTCGATGGGATAAGGCTCGATCAGCCGCATCAGCGGCTCCCACAGCGTATAAAGGTATTCCGCTTCCAGCCCCAGACGGATCTCGATATCGTTCTTATATTCCCGTTTCAGGTCCAGAACCGTATCCACATACCCTTCCAGTTCTTCCGGCAGCATCTTGACCGGACAGACGTATCCTCCCGGATACACCTGAGGCGTATGATCCGAAAAGCCAAGGATCTTAAACCCGGCCTCAATAGCGGTCTCAACGTATTCTCTCTCCGTGCCGTCCGCATGGCGGCAGCGCCATGTATGTGTGTGATAGTTAGCGATCATAGTGTAGAATCCTCCGTCCGGATCACACGGATTTTTCATGTACAGTCTTCGGGCTCTCTGTTCCTCTATTATAGGACAAAAAAGATCGGCCGAAACATCTGATCCTTTGAAAAAATCAGATGTTCCGGCCACGTACCGTTGTCAACTTACAGGAGGATAGGCCTCCGTTATTGTCTATGCCAGGATCTCCATAAACGCGCGGGCTTTCTCCATCGCGTCGTCGCCGCCCAGAACAGCGCTGCCTGCGACGATCGTGTCAGCGCCGGCGTCCAGCACTGTTTTGACATTGTTTACCTTAATACCGCCGTCCACCTCGATGCGGAGCATAGGATTGTTCCTGTCAGCTTCCTCGCGGATCGCGCGGATGCGGTCCAAAGACTCGGGGATAAATGCCTGTCCGCCGAATCCGGGTTCCACTGACATGACCAGGACCATGTCAACGAACGGGATGAGGGGCTTTAAGACTTCCCAGGGAGTCTTGGGCTTAATAGAAATGCCTGCCTTCATGCCGGCTTCGTGGATCTTTCCTATAAGGCGTGTAGCTTCCTCGATAGCCATATCGGGATCATTGATCCCTCCGTACGCGAAAGCGCCGCCGGGCATCACCTCGTAGTGGAAAGTGAGCATCTGCGCGCCTGCCTTTGCGACTGCCTCAACATGGTCCGCAGGGTTATACACCATCAGATGCGCGTCTACAAACAGATCCGAGATCGCACATACGCTGCGCATCACCGGCTCTCCGAATGAGATCTCCGGCACGAAATGGCCGTCCATAACATCGAAATGGACCCACTTGGCTCCGCCTTCCTTCACCGCGTCGAGCTGCTGCTTAAGCCTGCCGAAATCTGCCGACAGTATAGAAGGAGCTAAAATATTCATCTGTCTTCCTTTCTCTTCCCCACATGTCACAAAAATCAGAATATCACTTTGCGGAGTTCTCATTTAATGGGAGCGTCAGCGTATCCGTAGTCCCTCTCGATCTGAGTGATCATATCGACTCTCTTGGCGTGACGGCCGCCCAGTTCTTCCGCTTCAAAGAAATTGTCAACGATCATCTTGGCCAGCTCTGTGCCTACGACGCGCTGTCCCATAGCGATGATCTGGCAGTGGTTGTGCTCCTTGACCATCTTGGCCGTGAAGCAGTCCGAGCAGACGCCCGCGCGGATGCCGGGTACCTTGTTGGCTGCAAGAGAGATGCCGACACCTGTGCCGCACACCAGAACTCCCTTGTCAATGTCGCCGCGGCGGATCGCCTCAGCTACTTTTCTGCCCGCGATGGGATAATCCACCTTCTGGTCAGGGCTGTAAGCGCCGAAATCCACACACTCATATCCCTTAGATTTCAAGTGCTCCAACAGAACTGATTTAAGCTCGATCGCAGCGTGGTCACTTCCAAATCCAATCTTCATATTAACCTCCCGGCAGCTGTGTTTACGATGATGTGCCGCAATCCCAGTGTCTCAGCCGCCTTTACACACTGATTATGCCCTAAGTTGTTTCTGTCCGGATCATCAGACCGAAAGATCTTCAAGGATCTCATACATATACTTCAGGCCCTCGGTCATTCCGCCCTTCATGCTCAGTGCCTCGTCCACATCGTAGTCCACGAAGTTTCCGTTTTTGTAAGCCACGATCCGGTTGGACTTACCTTCGCACAAGAGGTCGACTGCCTTCGCGCCCATGACAGAGGCGTAAACTCTGTCGCGGCAGGTGGGCGTTCCGCCTCTCTGGATATAGCTCAGGATCGTCGCGCGGACATGGATCCCGCTGATCGCCTGAATGCGCTTGGCCATCTTGCTGGTGTCTCCCACGCCTTCCGCATTGATGATGATATTGTTCTTCTTGCCGTTCTCACGATGCTTGGCAATGGTCTTCATGATCTTGACTTCATTATAGTCGTAAGTCTCCGGAATGACAACCGACTCGGCGCCGTTGGCAATACCGCACCAAAGAGCGATGTAACCCGCGTTCCTGCCCATGACCTCGATCATACTGCACTTTTCGTGAGAGGAGGCTGTATCGCGGATGTTGTCGATCGCCCGCATTGCGGTATTCACTGCTGTGTCAAAGCCGATGGTATAGTCGCTGCAGGAGATATCGCCGTCGATCGTGCATGGAATGCCGATTACATTCATCCCCTTGTGAGCAAGCTTCTGGGCACCCTTGAAGGACCCGTCGCCGCCGGCGATCACCAATGCGTCGATCCCGTTCTTTTTGCAGATCTCGATCGCCTTGTCCTGGATCTCGCTGAGCTCGAATTCCGGGCATCTCTCTGTCTCCAGAATAGTGCCGCCGTGCTGCATGACGTTGGACACCGAGCGCGCTTCCATATCGACGATCTCCTCACCAATCAGCCCCAGATATCCTCGGCGGATTCCCTTAACATTGAGCCCTTTGGACAGCCCTCTGCGAACCACCGCGCGGACCACCGCGTTCATTCCCGGGGAATCTCCCCCGCTGGTCAGAACGCCGATCGTCTTAATACTATCACTCATCCTGTTTCCGCTCCTTTCCTTCCTGACTGCCGATTGAAGCGTTATGGCTGGTTTTCCGGATCCTGCCTGGCGAGTTCTTTGGCTTCAATGAATTCATTGACAAAATATGTATTGCGCACATTCTCGTTCAGATCTGTTTCGTCCTTGGACTCCAGGATCCTGAGCAGTTTTTCGTGCGCCTCATACAGTTCCTGACCCCTGCCGCTCTCCACCATGGCTTTCACCGTCTCATAGCGCATGGAATGGGTCAGTGTCCGCACGACCGCTTCGATCTTCTGAACAAGAGGATTGTGCCCCATCGATGTGATGATGGAATGAAATTCATTGTCCTCCTGGAAAACTCTGTCAACGTTTTCCGGTCCGATCTCAATCTCTCTTCTCATTCTTTCAAGCTGGATCCTGAGGTTTTTAAATTCCTCTTCCTTCGCGTTCTCCATGGCGAGTTTCATGACTCCTGCTTCCATGATCTCGCGAAGTTCCATCAGGTACTCATAACTTCCCGCTTTATCCAGAATGATCCCGTAAATGATCGGATCGATCATTGTATCTGTAAACCCCTCGCAGACATAGGTTCCCTCAGCTCTGCGTATCTCCAATACGCCAAAATATACAAGGATCTTGATTGCTTCTCTCACCGAATTCCGGCCAACACCAAGTCTTTCCGCAAGCTCCATTTCCGTAGGGATCTGGTCTCCGGGCTTTAATTCCTTGCGTATCATAGCCTCCACAAGACTGTCTATGATCTGCTGTACGACAGATTCGCTTTTGATTCTTTTGAGCTGAATCATAAGTTCCTCCCAGCGACCTTTTTCATCAATTGTTTTTGCTGCCCCGTCTACTGCATGAATGCTGCCCGCGGTACTATTCTCTCCCCCTACCGCAGACAGACTCTCATCTGTTGACGACATTTTTCGGATCACCCTCCACATAAGATCTTATATTATCTACTGTAATGTCCATGATTCTCTGACGCGCCTCTTTGGCCGCCCATGAAATGTGCGGCGTGATCAGGCAGTTCTTCGCCTTAAGGAGCGGGTTGTCCGCCTTGATCGGCTCTGTTGACACGACGTCCAGAGCTGCGGCAAATACCTTGCCGCTGTTGAGCGCATCTGCCAGGTCCTGCTCGACCACGAGCTGTCCGCGGCTGTTGTTGATAAGGATCACGCCATCTTTCATCTTCGCAATGCTGTCCTTATTGATCATTCCCTCTGTGGAAGGGAAAAGCGGGCAATGGAGGAAGATCACATCCGACTGTGCAAACAGTGTGTCGAGATCCACATATTCTGCGAGCTTTGCTCCCGCTTCACTTTGGAAACTGTCATAAGCAATAACGCGCATACCCAGCGCGCCCAATATTTTGGCCGATGTCTGGCCGATCCGTCCAAGTCCGATCACGCCGACAGTCTTGCCTGCGAGCTCGATCATCGGATAGTCCCAGTAGCACCAGTCAATGTTGTTCTGCCAGCGGCCTTCCTTGACAGTCTTGTCGTGATGTCCGTAGTGCGCGCAGATCTCCAGAAGGAGTCCCACCGCGTACTGTCCCACGATCTGTGTTCCGTATGTGGGGACATTCATCACAACAATGCCCTTTTCCTTCGCATAGGCAGTGTCGACGACATTATATCCGGTAGCCAAAACAGCGACCGCCTTCAGGTTCGGGCAGGCGTCCATTGTTGCCTTCGTGATAGGCGTCTTATTGACAACAGCCACCTCGGCGTCACCGATCTTCTCTGCGATCACGGGAGAATCCACATAAGAGACTCTGTCATAAACCGTGACTTCGCCGTAAGCTTCCATGCCCGCCCAGCTCAGGTCACCGGGGTTCTCTGTATAACCATCAAGTACTACTATTTTCATAAGTCCTCCTTTTTAACAAAATATCGCAGCACGATCGCTCGCACTTTAACAAAATATCGCAGCACGATCGCTCGCACTGCGATATTGATCATCGGTCAAAACGCATTATAACACATCTGACGATGATGACAGGCAAGGCTTACCGGATCAAAGTGTAACAACAACCTTCTCCTTGTCGGACTTAAGAGCCGCAAGGGATACCTTCAGAGCTGCGATGCCGCTCTCAAGAGGAGTACGGATCTCGCTGCCTGTGGTCAGAGCGTCCTGGAAATGCTTGTGCGCATTTGCCATGCCCTGAGCAAGGGTGTTGTCATAAGTGTCATGATAATTAGTAACCTGCTCGTAAGGCATATCATCGGTCTTTACGATGCAGTCCTCAAGGTCGAACTGTCCGCCGCCGCGTACGATCGCGGTGCCCTTTGTTCCGACATAACCTCTCATGGAGAACGCGATGTCAGAGGACCAGCTGGCGCTGATCGTAGCGATGCCGCCCTTTGCGATTTCCATACTGATCGCGGAGTTGGTATCGAAGGTGGGCAGAGAGTCTACTGTCGCCTTGACATTAGCAGCTACAGTCTTGAAGTCGCCGCACAGGGCTGTCATCATCGTGATGTCGTGAGAGAGAGACTCGATCGTCATGCCGCAGACGAGCTTCGGGTTGGTTCTCCAGGAAGCAGCCATGTTTCTGCCGCGGAAGCCCGCGCCCTGTCCAAAGCGGTGTGAGAAGACATTGATCGGATCGCCGAGAACGCCGTCCTTGACCAGCTTGTACATCTGCTCATAAGCGGGACGATAGCAGTGAACAAAGTTGACCATGATCGGAACTTTATACTTCTCAGCCATCTCCTGCATCTTGATAGCATCTTCCATATTGGTAGCGATGGGCTTCTCAATATAGAGCGGGATTCCCCTGGACATAACTTCTTCCATGTACTCAAGACGCACTCCCGGAGGTGTGCAGATCAGGACATAGTCAGGTCTCTCTTTGTCCAGATACTCTTTGTAGTCGTCAATAGCTTCACAGCCATAAGTCTTCGCAAAGCGCTCAGCGCTGGGCTTAAAGATATCATAGCATGCGGAAGGCTCAGAGCCGATCAGCTTAAGTCCGTCAGCGTGTGCATAGGTAATAACACCGGTACCGATGAATAATACTTTCATTTTTTTTGACTCCTTTTTTGTAGACTTTAATTACTGTGTGTACCGTGCACAATGTTTTGCCAGATAAACCGTGGTGACGGTATTAATTACATTGTGATGCTCGGCAGCCAGGTAACGATGCCGGGGATGTAAGTGATCATCAGCAGAACTATGATCAGAGGGATCAGGAACGGCAGGATCGCTTTGTACATTTGTTCAATCGTTATATTCGCCGTCTTGGCGCATATAAACAGGGATGTTCCTACCGGAGGCGTGCAGAGTCCGATCATAAGGTTCAGGACCAGAACAACGCCCAGGTGTACCGGATCGATGCCGAAGGAAGACATCAGCGGGATCAGGAAAGGAACAGTGATCGTCATAACAGCCAGCGCTTCCATGAACATACCGATGATCAGGAACGC
>CACZXG010000008.1 GCA_902785055.1 uncultured Lachnospiraceae bacterium | reverse complement strand
GCAAGCGACTGGTTGATCACCTCTGCTACCTCGACAGGAACCTCTACCGGTTCGCCTCTTTTAATCATCCAGGTCATCCCGTTGATCCCGACAAAGAGCGGGTCCTTGTACTTGTCGCCGTCATAAAAGAGATTGACGGTCGTGGTCTTACCGGAAAGACCTTTCTTTACCATAGGTGCTTTTGCCATTTGTATTCTCCTTTGTGCCAGGGGCCTGAACCGGCCCCCGGCTTAATTTACAGATCAGCCCAGGGAGCATCCGCTCTCGATGCGGATCATGTACTCCTCGACCAGTCTTTCGGCGGTCTTGGTCGCCTTCCATCCGATCGTAGAATACTGATTTAACGGCCCACCGGCCTGCTCCTTGCTCTTGATGATGGTCTCCAGACCACCGCCCTGAATGGAGGTCTTGCCGTATGCGTTCTTGCCGATGATTAGCGTCGCATAGACGTTTGCGTCGGAAGCGCCGCCGCCATCGAAGATCTTCGCCTCCGTGGACTCGAAAAAGACCACGTTGGAAATCCGGCCGATCTCACCGTTGTACATATGCTCCGGGCTTGTATGCTTCTGCCAGTCGATCCACTCCGGGTCTCTCATGAGGTCATATGCTACATTCGGGTGGATGATGGCAGCATAGTAGCCGCCGTCCAGCATCGGAGCATCCTGCGCCTTCAGGGCAGCGACAGCCTTCTGGACGTCGATTACCTTAAGGGTGTCGGTCGCAGCCAGCGCGTTTCTCGCAGTCTTGCCGTTCGCATATGCCACATTGGTGCCGCCCACCAGTACCTCGCGGGTGATGGTGTCCAGAGTGCGTCCCGCCTGCTGACCGATCAGTTCCGTCGCCTCGGTGATGATCGGGTCGATGGCGGTAAGCTGCAGCAGATCCGTTACCTTCACGTAGCCGCCGTACTGCTGCACAGTAGCCGTGATCGCGGTCACATTCAGAGCCTGACCGTCCGGAGCGACACCTTCCGTCAGCGGGGTAAGCGCCTTCGGCAGCTTGCTGAATTTACGGAATTCAATGGTCTTGCCGTTGCCGCGTGGAATCGGCTTCTCCTGACCGAAACGGTCATGCACCAGAAGCGGCTCAGCCAGCCGGATAAGGTTCTTGTCATAAAAGGTTTTCATTTCCGGGCGAAGATCGTTCCCGGTCGTTGCGGAAGTCGTTGCGTTCATGACATCCGCACCAAAGCGCTGAAGGTCCAGCGCATACATGAGCTTTCTGTTCTTGTTCATTGCTCTGTCTCCTTTAGTTGTTTAAGGTCAGCGGCCTCCCTCATGTGGGGGCCGGTGCGGATTCACAGAGTAATGATCTCCCCGCGCTGTGCGCGGCGGACATAATCTGCAATCTCCGCGTTACTGAGTTTGGAGACGTCGGTTCCCGCTTTCGCTGATGCCTGGCCGGACATTCCGCCCTCCACCGGGCGGGATCCCCGCTGAGCGATGGTGGCCTGCGCTTTCTTCGCGCCCTGCTGGGCGGCGTAGCTCATGGCTCCCGGCAGAATGTGATCCATGTTCAAGGCGAGATACGCTTCCCGGATGCCTACTGCATACGGGTTGTTCGGATTTACCATTCTGGTAAACTGCTCATCCTGCATCAAGGTAGGAAGATCGAAGTCGGGGAACTCAGCCTTGAGCTGTTCAACTACCTGCTCATTCTTGCGAACCCACTCGTTCGCCGCTCTGATTCTCTCGTTCTCTTCCTTCTCTGCGCGAAGCACTCGAAGCTGCGCGTCCATGGCGTTCATCTTCCGGTACTGCTCAGGCGTCATGTTGTTCTGATACGCCACTTCCTCGATCAGAGCATCGTCCGCGTTGACGTACTGCGCCATGCTGTCCAGGTCGTCGGCGTCAATGCCGTACCTGGAAGCGAAGGTCTGAAGAATCGGAGCAATCTTAGACAGCTTCTCCTCGTTTGCTCTCGCCTTCTGGAACCGCTGGCGCATGATCTTCTGGACCGCCTTATCGTAGTCCTCCTTATACTCGCCCTTAATCAGCTCCTCAAAAGGTACCCTTGTCTCCTGTCCCGCAGCGGCGTCCTGCGTCACTTCTCCGCCCGTACTCCCAGCGGCGTCCTGGGATGTTACGCCCGTCGCGGCCCCGTCTCCTTCGCCTTCTGCGAATCTCTGGAGCCTCAAGATGTAAAAACTTTTCATTCGGATGTACTCCTCTGCCGTCTCTCCGGCGTGTCTGGTTTTGATTACAACCTGAGTTTATTGGACGCAAAAAAAGAAGTACGCCCTTTGCTATGGCGTACTTCTAAAAAAGCATATTTGCTTATATTTACTTCATTTTATCTTTATAATTTCCAAGCGGATCAGTAACCTTACCGTCTTTCGTCGATTCGAGCTTGTAATACAGACTGAACAGGGCCTGCCGTTCGCTTTCGGACAGGTTGCTGTTCTTCAGGTAATCAACAGCCCCGTCCTGTTTGCCTTCTTTTTTCGCTTCGACAAAATCATTATAGTTGGAAAGGCTGCTTCCGCCCGCCTCGATATAAGCAAGCTCAGACGACTTCTCGACTTTGTATTCTGCATTAACCATTCCTAACGCATACTTTGTCGCCTGCTGGGCCGCAAGGGCTTTCGCGTGTTCAATCAGTGTCGCCTGTTCTTTTTCATCCGCTCCGGTATAGACGTACTTCTCCACGTTCTTCCAATACTGCGATTCATATTCTTTCTGGAACCGTACATACTGTGCAGGAGTAAGAACGTGCTCCTTTCCACCGCTATCCTTCATCTTCGTCTTCATGACGCCAGGAAGCAGGTCTTTGTCATTGTTCTGCCTTACCAGATTGTAAACAAGCTCCTCCGTCTGGTTTGTGGCTTTTCCTTCCGGCGCTCTCTGGTATGCGTCAATCATGCGAAGCACATCCTTCAGCGCGTTCCGGTCTTCTCCCGCTTCCCGCTCCAGCTTACTGAAGTTATTGTAGAAAGTGACTTTGTTCGCATCAAGCTGTCCGATCAGGGTCTTTTCCCCGTCATCCGGGTTGCTCTTTGAATCCCTCGCAGAGAAATCAGCATCATCATACATGCGGTTCACTATATCGTTTGAATGTAGCGAATCCCTGACATAGCTGTTCTTCATGCCAAGTGTCATATCAGCATTCTCCGGGTTTACCGGGAACAGGGCGGAAGGAATCTTCCACATATAACCAAGCGTGTTCTTCGCAAAGTGATCTGTCTGCATAGGTGAGAGACCGAGGCCCTGCCCGATCCAGTACGCCATCTTGCTCGTCTTGTCGTTGTACTGGTCCTTCGAAAGATAGCCATCATACTTCTGGCTTACAATCGGCCTTCCTAAGAAGTCCTTGTTTGAAGCAATCTGTACACCGACACCGGCGATACCGAAATCACCAAGCACCTGGAATACTCCATTGTTTAATGCCTGGTTTAATCCCTGCTTCTTATTCAGTGCGTCCCCTGGGATCTGCGCAATATCCGACGCCACATCAGGCAGAATCGCGTCTGCGAGGTACTCGTCAAATTCCGCGAAGGCAAATTCATCACCCTTTGTGGAATCTATTGTCCGCTCAATTCCGGTAGTAATGGCTGCAAGCTCCCTCGGCTTCGGCAGCGTAAGGAACTTTTCATCACCCAGGTAGAAACAGAAATAGTTGTTCTTCGTATAGTTGCTGAGACGGCCGTAGGCTTCCTCCGCCTCTTCGTCCCTGTTGTTCAGCATATAGGGAATCAGGGCCGCGATCATACTTCCGGCAATCCAACGCGCCCACCTTCCAGCTGCGACGTTCGCCCTGGCCCGCCTGCCGCCGGCCACATCGTCCGCAGTGAAGTATCTGACCATCTTGTCTGCGCCTTGTACTGCAGCGTTGGAAAACGGCATAAGCGCGTTCATCTGACGTCCCATGGTTCCGAACTTCCTGAAGTTCACTGTAACGTCCTTTGATGCGTAGAGCGCCTCCTCCGCAGACATTCCCATTTCCGTCCGGCAGTATTTGTAGGTTGCAAAGCGCGGCCCCTGCTCTATGGTATCCATCAGGAAGGAAATGAAAGCCACAGGGTTGTACTTTGTCCATGTCCTCTGCCAGAAGCCTCTTCCAAACTCGTTCCTCACACGCTCAGCGAGGTTGATGTCGGCTGTGTAAGCAGATCCGGTCCCGCCGCCCATGGCGAGGTATTCATAATAGATGGGGTCAATATCCTTTCCTAGGAATTCCTTCCATGCGTTCACGTAGGTTTCCCCTATCCCAGCAAGTCTCGTCACAAGGTTCTTATTCGGCGTGTAGTTGGAATACGTGCCATAGTCGCGGATCAGGTTGGAAATACCCCAGATGGGGTTATTCCCTGTCAGGTTCATAGTGAGGAAGCGCGAAAATCTCGCGTACACCTCAAGAAATCCATTCAGCGTAGGTTTGCTAAGGTTCGTAACGCTCTCAAGGAGCATCGGATCATTGATCTTCCAGAACTCCTTTTCTCCGTTCACAAGGACCGTCACGACGTCATTCTTCGGGCGCCCCTCCACGTATTTCACCATCTGGTCATTGATCTGGTCAATCAGTGCCCCAGCAAACGTCCAGCTGCCGGAATCAATCTCTCCCTGGATAAGCGCCTGGTCCGCCGCTTCACTGAGCCGTCCCTTCATTCCGCGAAGGTCGAAGGTCTGTTTCTGCACCGGCATCGGTACTTTCTCCATCCATGTTGCATCACCATGCCTGATGGCAGCATCCCGCATGGCCTGCATGACGCGGTTCTTACTGGCGATATTGGTGTACGTCACCACCATGTCGATTACGTTGTCCACAGGGGCGATGAAGTCAAGGCCGCTGCCCCTCGCCGCTTTCAGCGGCCCCGCCTGGTTGGCGAAACCTCTTCCTGCTCCTCTCCCGCGTCTCTTAATCGGCACAGCGCGGTTGAACGGTACATAATTCGGATATTTCTTATTCAGGCTGTCGATGGTCTCCTGACTGATCAGACCGGTATCCACGCCCCATGTCTGGGTCATATTCTTGATGAACTCATAGAGCCGTTCCGCTGCCGCTTCAAACTCAGGATACTGCGACTCAAGCTCTGACTGCCGCCGCTCCATCCACTGAGTGCTGTTCTTCCGGTCATCCGCAAACACCATCTTCCCGTCCGCCAGCCACTCCGGGCCATGCCGGACAATCAAGTACTCGTTGAAGGCGATGTACTCATCTTTGTTCTTTGTGTCAATGCCGTGAAGGGCCGCTCCAAGGCCGGGACCGACATACCTCCCGTGGATATCCGTCAGGTCACCCTCAAGGATCCTCGCCGCCACCGCGTCGGTATATGCCGCATTGGTGGCAAGTGTATAGGCATCGCCGCCCATTTCCTTCTGGAACTGCTTAATGGCGTAATTGGAATCTACCCATGCCTGCTGGAAGCGGTCATTCGCATCCTGCAGCTTTTCCGTCCTTGTGCGGAAGTCCGGGTTTCCCTGCTCCTTCAACCTGATGGAGCTTGCCGCTGAATCTGCATCCAGGGAATAGTATGCGTTGATCTCATCCGCAAAGGTGGTGAGCTTTGCCAGGTCCTCCGGCGTCAGGCTCCCAAGCACATGCTTTGTAAGCTCAGGGTACTCTATCGCCGCAGTCTCACGGTTCTGCAGGTACTCGCGGACAAACTCCGCCATGCCTTCCCCGCTTATCTGGTCTGCCCTGTAATTGGCACCGCTCTTTCCAAGCGTCTTCTGGTACGCCGCTTCCAGTTCCTTATGAATCTGCGGCGTGATGTTTACGTGGTTCGTGATCCCGTACCTGTCATCCAGCCAGTGTCCGAATTCATGGGCCACGGTCGGCAGATTGTTGGCGATCCTTGTGCGGAGGCCCTTGTCCTGCGTGTTAAAGGTTCCCTGGATGCCTTTCCCTCGCACATAACCGGTTGTAAGGTTAAATCCAAAGTCATGCCTCATTTTCGAAATAATGTCCGAAATAGGCATCGGCGCCTTGTTCTTATCTCCTACTCGTGAGGCTTCCCAACGAGAGGCGGGTGACGGAGCTGCGCCGGCAGCGTTCTTTGTGCCGGTCCTCATCTGCTGAATTTCTGATGAAGATGACGTCCGAACATCCTGAACCGGATTAAATTCAAGAAGACGCCGCAGGACTTCTTTCCCACGGTCACCAGTCGGAATAAAGTATCTGTACTGATAATTGATCTTCTCCGTTATGATGCCCTGGACGTACTTCGGAAGCGACCAGACGTTATTGCCTGTTACTTCCATGCGCCATTCACCGGACACACGCCTGCGGTTGATCTTCCACTTATTGTCGCGGAGCGCCACTTCGCGGCCCTTGTCCATTACCTCCGAATACGCTTCATCGGCGGTGTACGTTTTGACTGTACGGTTTGCGCCGAGGCCGCGCAGAACGCTGTCGATCTGATCAGGATTTATAACACGTCCAAGGTACTGATTCCCGTCAGACGTGACGACACGCATAACGCGGGTGTTCTGCTCCGGGAGCTTATCCCATATTGGCAGCAGCGTACCCGTAAGAAGATGGAGCGTGCTTTCATCATATTCAGGGAGTTTACTTATCTCTTCTTCCCATGCCGCTTTCCATTTAGATTCCGGCAGCTTCGTAGTTCTTTCCTTGAATGTTTTCTCTGAAAAGGTGCTGAACTTGCCCCTTACAGGTGAATCAAGGCGGAATTTTCTGCTTACGTTTCCTCTCTGGTCAGTGATATTTCCGATGTCGTATGCTGCACGAACAGAACCGTCATCAAGGCGATACAGGCCCATGTATCCGCGGTGTGCATCCGGGAGACTGCTGTACTTCAGCGGCTTCGGCTTATTGTATGTCTTCATCTGAACATACTTTGTATCCGCGCCGGAAGGATCCTTTCGAACCGTCTTTTCGTCGATCAGTTCAATTTTGTCGGCCTTATAGTTTTCCATGCCGCGATCTATTGTCCCGTTGGCAATGGCGGCATCGGTCATTTGTTCCAGAACCGCATAAAAATCTTCAAATACCTGGTTCTGTTCGTCCACATTTAAAGCGAGAATACGATTGAGGAATTTACTGATATTTCTAAGGTCATCAGCAGATTCATTGATCTTTCCATTAGAATCCTTAATTTTGATTCCAAGTTTGCGGATAACATCATCAGGAGCAGATTTGTAATAGCTGGCAAGCGCATCCATCGCAATCGGATTCTCAAGATTATCCTTCTCACTAAACACGCCACTTCCAGCATCGCGCTGTCCCTTCGTTAGAGCGCCCATCTGGTTAAGTCTTCTCGCAATAGTGGAAGTAAACCTCTTTTGGCCCATGACATTTGTTGTCACAAGTTTATATATCGGAGCACTCGCCTGATTTGTTCTGTGAGTTCTTCCGAGGCCCTGAATAGCAGCGTCCGCTTTCCATCCGGGCTGTAACAGATAATGAACTCTCTGCTGCTGATTTTTCGCTCTTAGATCAGCATGATAACTCTTACCAGTGCCGCCCTTTTCGGAAAAGACAAGGATACGCTTCTTTCCAGCCTGGAAAGCATTTGCGTCGGCAAGAGAGGCCGCATCACCGCGCTTTTCTATAACACGTTTCATGGAGCCGTCAGCCTGCTTCTTGTAAACGACACGTCTGTTTCTTCCGGTTACCTCTGCGACCTGATCCGTGCCAAAAGCATCCAGAAGCATCTCAAGCGGTCCATCCGGCACCTGCATTTGGCCGATTTCTGCAATAAGCTGTTCGCGCAGTTCAACCGCTTTCTTATCCTCTACCGGATTGCCTTTTGAATCCAAAACAGGCCGAACACGCGTATTTCCTTCATCGTCCGTGTATTCTTCATACGACTGAACGGGGAAGGACTTTCTCACCATGTTTATCAATTCTTCAGACGGTGTAAGATCAAGATCCTCTAAGTCTCCCCCTTCCTTTGCGTTTTTCTCAATAGCTCTGTCCGCCTGAGCTGCATTTGTATTCGTGAGCTGAATTACTACACTTCTCCCGTTTGCCAATTCTGCTTTAATATCTTCTATGACAGACGGCATAGACATGGAAGTAATGATTTGATTGTAAAATCTCTGAAGACTTCCCCAAAAGGCAGAATATGCAGCACCTTTTCCGCCACCGGGTTTATCTCCACCAGTGATTTTGAGCGCCTTGTTAATGTCTCTTAAAACGACCTGCCACGCATCGCTCATTCTATTATAGATTTCGGTCTGAACCGGCGACAGGTCATGTTCAAGTGTATCGTAAGTAACATCGTCATAGCTGATGCTGCGTGCCAGGTAGACGCCCATTGCCTTCATATCTCTTGCGACAAGCTCCATTGCTGCGAGTCCGCCGCTGGATATTTTTGTATAGAAATCATTGAAATCGGTGAACGCGGTTCCTTTTCCCCATAAGCCAAGGCGCGGCAAATACACCATGTTTTCCGGGGATGACGCCCCTGTAGCAGACGCATATACAACACGTGCATTGGGGAATGCTTTCTGAAGCTCTATGCCCCAAAGCGCTTTCTGAGAAGGCTTCCTTGTACCACGAGCACCTTTTACCGGTGCGCCGCCGGCCATACCGTGAGCCTCGTCCAGTGCAATCACACCATCAAAATCTTTGCCAAGCCACTTCTGCAGCTTCTTGATGCCGTCTTCTTTTCTGCTTCCAAGAGTATCGTAAGTACCAAAAAGGATACCGTCGCCGTAAGGAATATCATTCGCCTTTTTAACTTTAGAAAGGCTATAAACCTCTTTCGGGTTTCCTCCAAGATCCTTCCAGTCTCTTTGAGCATCTTCATAAAGGTTTTGGCTTTTGCTTATCCAAAGTGCCTTTTTCCGGCCCTGGTTAAAGTTGTCCAGGATGATTGCGGAAAGCTGACGCCCCTTTCCTACGCCTGTGCCATCACCTATGAAATACCCTTTCCTGTTCCCATCTGGAAGCACCTGCGAGTGTGCCTGCCCTGCATACACAATATTTTCAAGCTGAGCTGAAGATACCACACCTTTTTCAATAAGCTCTTGCGGAAGATGTGGAGTATACGTTGCAGCCGGCGGTTCAACCGCGCCCATTGCGGCACTTTCCGCAAGCCTTCCCGGATGCGGTTTTGCTCCGGCAATATTCACTTTGGCAGGGACATATTCTGTAAATGCACTGTCAAGATTGATATCCTTTACTCGTGGTCTCTGAACCGATCCAGGTACAAGTCTGACAGAGTTATCAGTTTGTCCAGCGTTTTCGCTGCCACTTCTTCCTGTCCTTTCTTCGGATACCCCGGATACTGCCGATTCCCCAGCAGTTTCAGCCCGTCCATTATTTCCGGTATTATTTCCCTGGCGTACCCTGTTTCTATTCCTTCTGCTTCCTCCGTCAGAACCTGTTTCAGTTCCTGATCGTTGTCCGGCAGCCACTCCTCCATTCCGTCCAGTATCTCGTCCTCCCTGTAATGATTCTCCATTACGTTGTCCGGAATCGTTTCTGCTTCCCGATACCAGTCGATCAGATTCTGTATTTCTTCCTTCAAGCTGTGTCCTTTCATTTCTTACCCCCTCCAGATCAGTGAGTAATTCACTCAGGTCCTTATATTCGCCGGTTATGGTTTCACCTGTCTGCGGCCCGATCTTGTCGATCACTACCAGCTGATCGTCAAAAGTTGTGCCGTACTTCTTGTAATTGGAGCCATCTATCCGCACATTTGCCCGGATGGTATAGTCCTGGCGGAGTTCGTTCCACCATTTCCTGAAGGAAGGTGAATCGTCCGCCATGCCGCGCCCTAGGATAGCCACAAGCCTTCCGCCATCTTCCAGACGGTCGAGGGCCTGAGTAATATGCCGCGTTGCGTTCTTTGTGGCGTTTTTCGTCATTCGGCCTGCGGTTGCAGAGAACGGGGGATTCATGATCACAACTGTCGGCTTAATGTTGTCCGGCAGCACATTGTTGATCTGCTCGGCGTTCTCATTGAATGTCCCATCAAGGCCCAGCTCATTTAGAAAAGCAAGGCGCCGCTCCGACAGTTCGTTGCCGTATACCTTTGCTCCCCATGCTTTCCCCCACAGCGCCAGACCACCGATACCGGCAGACGGCTCCAAAACAACATCGTTCTGATTGATATTGGCAACTCTCGCCGCAGTATACGCGATGTTCGGCGGCGTGGAATACTGCTGGAACTGCTCCATCTCTTCAGTTCGCTTGCTCTGCGTCGGGATTTTGCTCATCATCCGCTGGATCGAGGTGAGTGTATTCTTTGCAGTGGCAAGAGAACCATTCCCATTTTTGACGAAATCAGCGCTCATGAGGTACTTATTGATGGCAAGTTCCATTCCATCATAAGCATCTTTGACAGTATAAGCACCCTCTGCCATGGTGCCGCCAAACGCCTTATTCGCTTCCCCGTACAGCCAATCAACGGTAAAATCCTTGCCGCTTTCCAGCATGGATTTCACTGATTCCGCAATTTGAGCCTGCGGAGTGCCAGCTTTGGCAACAGTGGTATTTTCACCTGTCGATACCGGCCGTTTCGGTTCTGGCGCATTTTCATTACTTTCAGTAAGGAATCTATTGTTTTCAGCCACCGCCGCGAGATCGTCAGCCACTTCCTGAATCGTCGCCTTCGGGCCGACGGTATAGACGGTATCTCTCGCGTTTCTGACAGTACCTTCTCCGATCCGCTCAATGCTTCCGAAGAACTGACCATCATCGCCCCTTACTGAATATCTGAAACCGTTCTGGTCTACCCTTTTCCGCTGGAACAGATCAGAGCTGAGCTGCGACGCCTCTGCGGTGGCAAATTCTGTTCTAGGCGCGGGGGTAGACGGTTCCGTTTCTTCTATTTTACCCTCTGCCGGTGCCTCATTCAATGGAGCCTGTGCCTCTTCAATCCGGTTCTCATTGTCTCTCTGAACCTTTGAAAGATAGCCCTGGCGGTAAATGTCCTCAACGGCATCCTCATGAGAGAACCAGAAGTCCTCAAAGTCCTCGTCATTAAGCATGAGGGACTGAAGGCTCTGCTCCTTTACTCCTGCCTGGTACGCTTTCAGCATGTTGTCATGATAATAGAGAATATCGTCTGAATCCTCCGCGGCGTACTTCTTATAGACTTCCGCGGCGCCTTCCGGGAAGATACTCGCAAGCTCATCCGTGCTCGGGGCAGCAGAAGAAGGCGAAACAGCAGGTGCCGTCTCACGTTCTGTCTCATCTGTCTTAAGTTCCGGGGCCGGTGTCCTGTTTTCCTGTGCAGGAGCTTCCGGCTGCTGTTGCGACGTCGCAACGGGGGACACTTCCGTATTTGCGATTTCCTGAAGCAGTTCTTCCGTTGAGGGGGCCGGGACCGGCGCGGGGATTCCTTCTTCAATCTCCTGCCGACGCTGCAGGTTGGCAGCGTTCTGCTGCCTTCTGGCAGCGGCTTCCGCCTCAATATCTATTGAGGGAGCAGCGGTTTCAGTTGTGGGAGCGGTTGTGGGAGCGGTTGTGGGAGCGGTTGTCTGAGCCGGAATACCTTTCTCTATCTGCCGTTGCCGTTTGCGGTTCTGCTCCGCCTGCCAGCGACGGTTATCAACTTCCATGTTGATGTTGTCAACCGCCTCGTTGATTCTACGCTCTTCTTCCGCTGCCCTCGCTTCATCTGCATCAAAAACTGCAAAGGGGCTGTTCAAGGCATCGTTCAGCTCGTCCACGGTCATATTCAGCTCGTCAGATGCAGGCATCGGCGTGTTGGCAATCTCGGTAAGCATGTCTGCCGTTGAGGCGGAAGGAGCAGATACGGTTCCCGCTTCTTCTGCGCCCTGCCTTACCGCAGCGCCAATAGCGTCAACGAATCCCTGTGAAGGCGGTGTGTTCGACGCCGCCGCATCCGCTTCCCCGGCGCCCATAATGTTGTTATAGGCCATATCCGCGCGGTCATCAATCTCGTCAAGCAACTCCATCATGGCGTTCACTTTGTCCTGCTGCCCAGCGAAATAATTCTCTGAAAGCGTATTTCTCAGCCTGTTGGTGCGATCGTTGACCGACTGTTTCCATGAGCCGATCTCTCCCTCAGAGATACGCATGTTGCCGAGAGACTCCATGTCTCTTTCCAGCTGGTCAAACTCATTTTCGAGGTAAGCGCTCATCCTTTTGTTTGTCTCCAGCGTGGATCTGTACGATGACAGGAGACTAAAGCAGAAGGATGTGCCGAACTGGATCGCGGCCTTCTGCCTCAACGATGCTTCATATGCCCTCCTGACATCTTCCTCCGTTGCGCCGGCATGAGTTGACAGGTAGTTGGAACGGAATGTAGATGTCGGGTTCTTGTCTTCAAATCCATATTCGAAACCGATTCTTGCTGCTGAACCAGTAGAGGCCGCAGTGAGATTCTTCACAAAATCAAGGAACGCCGTCTGATTCCCTGTCTTCATAAGAATCTTCTCAATTCCGCCAGCCGCAGCCATGGAAGCAATGGACTGTGTCAGGCCCGCGCCGCCGGATACCAGAACATCCTTTGCATAATCCTCCGGGGACATAAGGCCGTTCACGGCTGCTCCAGATTCCTGGACCGCAGTTGTGGCGGCAAAGTTCAACGCGCCTGTTCCCATTCGCAGTGCCGCGTTGCCGATCTTTCCGAAGTTCCTTGCACCGAGAGCCGCGCCTCCTATGGCGTTTACGGCAGCTCCAGTTGCGGCCATGAGCGCAAGATTTCCACCTATATTACCGGCGCCATAAGCAAGCGGATGACGTTCCTGCGCCTGCTGTGAACGGAGCGCTTCATTCATGGAGTCTCGCCTTATCGCTTCTTTCAAACGCTCATTGCCAGTAGCATTTGCAAACGCACCAGAAACCGCGTACCCAAGGGACGGAACGCCGGACCCATTTGTAACGCCTCTAACTATAGATGCTATAGGTGCTTCCTGAATGGATTCCCACGGCCTGATATCATCCGAAGTAGGTCGATGGATTTCATTTGTTCCATCAGAATTCTTTACGACATAGGAAGGCCGCATGGGATTATTGGACACCTGCTGTGTCCTTCTCGCGTTGTCAGCTCTGGTCTTCGCGTTATCGAATGCTTCCTGCTGCCGGTTCCTCCGATCTTCCGCCTGCTGACGCCGGTTCTCCATCTGAACCATGGAGTCCAGCCTGTCTCGATTATTCTGGACATCAAACTGAAGCCCACCTACAGCATGGAGCGTGCTCGGAGACACGCTGCCCCGCTTCCCGATGGACTGATTCGCGATATCCCACAACGCCTTCGTTGTCGGATCCATCCATCCGGTTTGCTGGTGCATGGCCTGTGCCGCAGGATTCTGATAGGTAATAGAATCAAAGGGATTGATCCTCTGTGCCGGAGCTGGGCGCGCCGGCTGTGAAGATTGCGCAGGCTGTGCCATCTGGAGATTCTTTGATACGAACTGGCGGAAAGCCATCCTTCTTTCCGCCCGATCATCACCTTTGCCGATTACCTTTTTGTTCTCATGATACTGTAATGAGCCTGCAGGTGTAGTCTCAGCAGTATGTATTACCTTTTTCCTTTTCGAATAGACCTTCTCGGTCTCATCGCGCATGCCAATCTGTCTCGCCATGTCTTACCTCCGAAGTCTCATAGCCTGTCGTATCGGACTGTAAACATTTTCTTCATCCGCTTTCTTCTTGCGGAGCGCAGCATCCTTTTGCATCTGTGCCGGGTCCGTACTGATACCAAGACCAGCAGAACGAATCAGTTCAAGGCCCTGTTCCGGTGTGATCAGTCCAGTAACCACGGCATCTTCAATGCTGTTATATTTCGCCTGGTCACCGGTCTGAGCATTAACAGCATTTGCAGCAATATTACGATTAACATCGTATCCGAGCGTAGACGCGAATGGCTGTCCAGTCTGAACCTCTACATTCGGCTTACCGGAAGATTTTCTCCCGCCGCGGCCACGTCCACCGCCACCACCAGAACCACCTGCAAGCATTTCTGCCTGCATCTGTGCGGCAAGTGCGTTAAGCTGTTCAACATCCGCAGGATCAAGCATTGAAGCATAATGAGAAGGCACCTGCTGTCCGGCATTGGCCATCTTTAATGCAACATTGAAAGCATTGTCATAATCGCTTAATGCATCCCTCTGCTTCTGGTACTCCTTCTGATCTCCATACTCAAACTCCTGCCATGCCCGGTTCGCTCTGTCTACATACTCACTCCAGTCCATTCCGGCGTCGAACTGATGCTCAGCCCAGTCATTTCCGAAGAAGTTCTGGTACTGGCCCGCATAATAGTTACGATCCTGATGCCAGTCCCCGACGGTATCCCTGTATCTTGCATAGTCCGTATCATCAAGGCCGGTCACGGCTCCCAGCTGCCGGTATCTGTCATTCTGTGCGTCTCCGTACATCTGGTATGCCATCTGCATAAGCTGCATATTCCGGTCGTTCAGGCCCTCCATGGCACGGTCATACGCCTGCCCGGCAGCGGCAGTTGCGGCAGTGCTTCCGTACCCGCCGGTTGCAGCCTGCATGGCGCCCATGGTATCCCGCATACCTCTGTTTGCCTGCGCCTGGTACTGCTGGGCATAGAGGTTGTAAAGCTGCTGATAGTTGGCATCCTTGTTTAAATCGAACTTCTCCTGATTACCATTCAGGATTCCGTCTAAGATGGTCTGAATCGCACCCTCATAGCGGCTCTGAAATGGATCAGGGCGGTTCTCTTCGGTTTCACGCATGAGGTCATAATACTCGTCCGTATCCCCGCTTGTAGAGAACTGCCTCCGCTGGAACGTCTCATTGAAGGGGTTGTACTTCGCCCGGACTCCCGCCGCGGTCGCTCCCGGAGTGCTCACTGCACCGGCATTTGCCCCCGGAGCCTGCCCAACACGGACGTTACCGGTCCCCTGCGTCACCGCCTGAGACGGGCCGCTGAAGCTGATCGGGTTGCTCGGCATCCCCTGAATCTGCGACGCGGACGGTGTGGGGTTGCTGCCGTACCATCCCGCCGGAGCCTCCGTGGCGCCGGTTCTGGGCCGCACAGTTCCTGTGCTTGCAATGGGAGTATTGCTCCCGCTTTTCCCGCTGTTCCCGGCGAGAAGGCCAAGGCTACGCCTGATCTCTTCCTGTGACCGGGTGTTTCTCTTCACTGCAGTTGCCATTTTTTTCCTCCCTCTGCGGATTCTGGAGGATTTGCTCTATTATGCAAATCCGTTTACAGTTATCGACGCCTTTGACTTCTATGCGGTTAAGAAGCTGTAGCACACTCTGAATCTGTGTCTCTGTATATTTCATTCATTCCCCCTTACGGATTGATGTTTGCATCTGTTCCCTCGACATCGCCATTGCCGGAGATCGGCTCATCGCCTCCACCACTTTCTCCGCCGCCTTCTTCATCGCCTCCACCGTCGTCGATGGACTCTATTGCGTCCCATATAGCGGATATCTCCGATGCTATATCATTCCTGACACCCATCACATACAGATAAGTGAATCCGGCGGCGCCATTGTTGCTGTTAAGTGCTATTCTCGAATCATCCTGCGATGCCGGATTCTCCCAGCTCCCAAGGGTATGTGACCGAAGAATCTTGTCTCCCCATCCCTCAAAGCCTGCGAAGCCTATCTCCGTGCCCGTCTCAGTCTCAACGATGTAGAAGTCATCCTGATTTGTGCCGTAGTAAGAAGAGTAGATGTGGGAGCCGCGGATGGTTGATGCGCTGATATCCCCGGAGAACTTACCATTCCGCGCTTCTATACTCCCGTCAAGGCCGACCTTGAAGTATCCATTCACCGTGACCATGCCTTCCAGCTTGATCTTTGACGCCTCTATCTGGATCATTTCTTCAGACAGATTGATGGCAGAAACGACGCCGCTTTTTGACACATAGTTCAGCGCGATTTGGTTAAGGGATACCTCTATCGACGCC
The DNA here is from genome assembly GCA_902785055.1 of uncultured Lachnospiraceae bacterium. Classification (GTDB taxonomy): domain Bacteria; phylum Bacillota; class Clostridia; order Lachnospirales; family Lachnospiraceae; genus CAG-791. The sequence continues at coordinate 25,112 of CACZXG010000008.1, read as the reverse complement.
TGCCGCTCACCATCCTCCACCATGATGAGCCGCGCCTGTTCGGAGTAGTTATCCTGCGGATCCAGATTATTGAACATGTAATCCAGCTTCCGCTCCTGCTTGATCAGGTACTCCTGAACCTTCTTTATGCTGTCGAGCGAATCGAGGTCACTTGCGGAACCAGGAGTGTAAGTTGCCATTGATTTCACTGCCTCCTTCCACTGTGATTCCCATCGCGAGGAGCTTCACCTGTCCTTTGCCCTCCATCTTCCAGCGGAATCTCCCGCACCGCTGCGGCACTATGGGAATGTTGTACGTTTTCGCGGTCACGGAATGTACGGTCCCTGCCCGGTGCCAGAGAGGATCTTCGTCAAACCGGAAGAAAATGTTCGCCTCCGCTCCCGCATCCATCCAGAGCGAGAATTTCGCTTTGGATATATATTTCTGATCAAGCGAGGACTCCCGCAGGTCACCGGACTCAATGCTCCACTTGATAAGGTCGGTGCTGTCGCCGGTGATGGTCTGCAGCACTCCGGTTCCATCTATGTAGTAGAGCTTGCCGCCTTCGCTGGCGGTGTGCCGGAACTGCGTACCGTCTTCGTGATACCAGGTCTGGTACTTCGGATCATAGACAAGGAGCGCCCTCACGCCGTCCTTCAAACAGGAAAGGTACAGCTTACCGTCCTGCGCCCCCGCCACGCCCTCAGACAGCTCAGATGTGATCTGGTCTGAGATTTTCTCCGGGGCAGCGCCATTGAAGCGGTAAACGCCGCTCCTGCCGATATAGTAAAGCGTCTGATTTGCCACGCAGAGTGACCGGTGACTGCCTTCCCGGACTCCCGGCATGTGCATTTCGCTGAGCTGGTAGTTGCTCGGCTTGTTGCCATAGAGCATGTGAATGGTCTGCTCTTTGAAGAACAGCACCTGCCCCATATAGGAGCAGCACCCGGTAAAGTCTCCGTCTGATCCGATGGTCACGGTATAGCTGTCAGTGCTGATGCCCTCATAACAGTTCCAATTCGTCGGGTCTCCCAGCTTTGAAGCATATACTTCATGGTTCTCGCTGCTGCAGGCCCACAGCCGGTTCTCATGCTCACAGACAAAGTCGAAGTCCTGTGAGGTCCGCTTGATGGTGATCCCGGACGCCCTGGTGAAGGATGTCCGCTTCACGGTCACACCCGCATGCTCAAAGGATGTTCGTGTGATGGAAAGGCCGCTCTGCTGCGTGAAATCCGTTTCCAGTGTCCCATCCACCAGAATGTAGTTTGTCCCCGCCGCCTTGACGATGAAGCTGCCGTTGTAGGCCGCGTTGGTGCATCCCGCGATGGTGACTTTATCTCCCTCGGAGAACAGGTCGCCCATGTCGCTGGCATATATCCGCGTGAGATTGGAGCCTTCGTAGTAAGAACTGAAGATCACGTTCTGGGACTGCGTATAGGATTTGCTCTGGAACGGCGAATCTATCACGATATAGTCCGCTCCCACCGCTGTGACGGCCTTCCCTTCCACGTTCAGTGCGTCATCCTTTGCCCCCACGACCTTAACAATGTCGTTGACACCGAAGTTCTCATGAATTCCGGTCCCCTGGAGCTTTGTTCCGCTGCCGCTGGCCCACATGCTGATTTTACCCACAAAGCTGTTCTGGATCACGGCCGGCACCACGATGTACCCGGTGCCGATATCGCTGATTGTCTTTGTGGCGGGTTCCCCCTCCACCAGAAAGGATTTGTCGTTGACGCCCTCAATCTTCACGCCGTCGTGAGCCTTAAAGACATCATCAATCCCTGTGGCGGTGATCTTACAGAAGACGGAATCTGCACTCAGTTCCGAAAATGTGATCGTGCTGCTCTGCGTGTAGGCCGCATCAATCGCAGTTACTTCCCCGGTCGCAGTGTTGAAGATCTTCTTATCCGGGAACACCACGATGTAGGCCCCCATGCCCACGATCTGCTTGTCACCGTCCGTCACCGTCATGCCGTCCACCGCACTGCCGTCGTAGTAACACTGCGTCCCGGATACCCAGAACAGATGGTTTTTCCAGTAAAGGCCGTGCGGATTATCGACTGTTTGCTGTGCGGCCCCTCTCGGCAGTCTTGTGGCGATTGCCGGGAAGAACCGCGTACTCATGTTCTTCATGGCTGAAAAGGCGTTCTCGTCGATGATCAGGCGTTCATCGAGGCCGCCCCACTGCCCTACCGTGCGCTCACGGATTCCAGTAATACTTCGGAGGAACGGTAAACTCATGTGTCCTCGGCATATGATTTCTGCGATACTCTGCCGCATACTCATCCCATGCCGCCTGATGCATGGCTGCGTCCGCGTTGTATCTGTCCAGTTCCATGTTTGCGTAGTCCATCTGGGCGAGAAGATATGTGACATAGACCGCCTTGTGGGCATCCTCAACGATCAGTGTGCGTTCTGCGTCCCGGTCGTAGTTGTACGGCCCGTAGAAGTCCCCGGAGTCCACCGCTCTGCTCACTACCTGTTCATATACCTTGTGCTCGATCTCGTTGATCCAGCCCGTCTCAACGTCCTTGTCGTAGGCGTTGGGCCTGATCTGGTCAACGTAGGCGATCAGTTCAGCGAGAGTCATCTTCGCTCCTTTCTCCGATAATCTGGACCTGCACATTATCAGGATACTGCCCCGCGATCTGGCAAAACTCTGTAACAAATGTGTCCATTACAGTGTTCACTGCGGGATTTCCGCCGGTTTCCGCATAGATATGGAACGGATCCTCGTCAGGCCATATCATCCAGAGCGGAATGATATCCTTTTCACCCAGCTCCCGGATGATATTCGCCAGGGCGTTCACTAGCGTGCTGACGCCGGCGCATACTATATCCTTTCCCTTTTCGGCATATTCTGCGTGTCCGCCCACGATAAACTCTGCGCATCTCTCGTTCTGTCTTACTGTGATTCCGATCATCGTACTGCCGTCACCTCCGCTGCTCGTCTTCTTGCTCTGTCAAAGCTGGACTCTCTGTTCCCCTGCTGTGCCATCTGCGGGGAGGCTTCCGGCGTAATCCCGGCCTGCATCTGCAGCGCCTGAAGCGGTCTGGTGTCTCCGTTAAGCCCAGCAACCACCTGCGCCAGCTGCATCGCGGTCTGCGTCATCTGCTGGAGCTGCTCAAACAGTGTTCCGTTGTTACGGATAGTCTCACGGACGCGCTCCTTACCCTCAAAGTCCATCATGTCAATGGCTGCCAATGCCTGGTCACTCATCTGCGGGTTGAAGAATCCGCGCTCATAGAACTCGAGCGCCAACTCATTCTGCGCCGTTCTGCTGTAAGGGTTGGACTTCTGGGCCTTAACCTTAACATCGTATATCGGCTCTTTCGTGGCGAAATCCATTCCATATTCGGTGATATGCTGGGACTGCATCCCGGAATTGTCAAACTCGATGTACTCCGGCTGGCCATTCTCTCCGGTGATGCGAAAAGCCCTTGGGAGGTCGTAGAACTGCCTGACAAGCTCGATCACCAGGTTACAGATTTCCGTATATGCCCGGTATGCCCCCTTTATCATGTCCCTGGAGCCTTTAGACCCAGCCTCCTGGAGCGCCGCGATTGCGGAAGCCGCGGTCACTCCCGCGGTTGTGCTGCCCTGAGAGAAATCCCGGTTCCCGGAGGTCTCCTTCAGCTCGTCAATCTTCCCCTGACGCACAGACAGCGTATTCCCGGACAGTTCCTTTGTCTCAATAGGTCTCAGGTTATCCTCGTTCGGAGAACCGGTTGTATGCACGATCTGCTTGTTTGTATCGAGGAACTCGTCCTCGTTGATCCCCATGGAATCTTTACCGAAATACCGCGGCTTCGCGGCCCACAATGCGTTGTCCAGAATCGCGCCGTCGAGGCGGTCAATAAACTCCTGCGGATTCCGCATAATGTCGATAAGGCCGAATCCCGCCGGCGTCCCCTTCTCCTCGTACAGGACTTCCATGACAAACGGGTACTTCCCGTGGTTATAAAAGCCGGTGTCGGTGTATTTCGGGTCATCCTCAGAAGCGTAGAGGATGACGTCATCCACATACTGGACGTAGTGCAGCACATCCCTGCCGCCGCTGTTCTTCTTGTAATACCAGTCCACCACCACGGACTTATGACTTGTGTCCACGTGGTCGTCGTAATGGTATTGCTTCTGTGTCAGACCAGATTCCCTCAGCTTTCCCCTAAGCTCCGGGTGCGCTGATTCCAGCTGGTCATTATCCTTCAACGAGAGCAGGAACACGTCTTTCGAGTCCTGGATATCCTGGATTCCAGGCTCCCAATACAGGTTGAGGACGTCAATCGGACGTATGTCCACGTCTCCGATTCCGTTGAGAAGCGTTGGATTGTAGAACACGCCGTAAACTCCGACTCCGTTTTTCAGCTTGTCCCACCACACAGAAGAATATGTCTTCTCAAAGCGGCAGTTCTCCATGATTACCGGAAGGATAGAACTGAGCGTCTTGGCTGCGCCCTCATCATCTGCAGATCTCGGAAGCACCGCAGGCTCAGGGAAGTTGTCCATCGCGTCAGCGTGCTTGTTCATTATGGAATTGAAAAGCCATGCGGAGACAGGCTTCGCATTGTAATTCTGCTGCTTGTTTTCGACTTTCCTTGGGCTGTGCTTGAAGTTCTGCCAGTGCAGGAACCGCCACCAGTCCTCGTTCTCGATGATGCGGTCATCGTAGTTGGCCTTGCCTTCCTTGTACCGCTCCAGGCGGTCCTGCGCGGCTTTAAGCTCTGCCTCACCAATGGCGCGGCCTGCCGTGACGGCAGCGGGGTCCGGTCTGGCGTCAGCCATGGAGACCGGCATAATGTTGATAGGGATGTCAGCCATATAGTCCTCGTCCTCCTGTGTATTGGTGTCTGTCTGCCCAGAGGTTCAGCGGATCCTCAGTGGGCGGAGTAAACGCTTCATTTTTTCGCGGGTTAAGTGGGTGCTCCATGAATAGGTACCTCTGCTCATCGTAGATATGGTCCTCTCCTTCGGTGTCTATGTCCTCAACGTGTTTATCGTCATATACCAGGTTCGGGATGGTCCTTATGAAGTCTCGACATGACTTGAACACATAGAACATGGGAATTCCCATCTTGTCGAATGCGAGTCTGTAATGGAACTGCATCTTCCCGGCGAGTCTCTTGTGGTCTCCCTTGTCAAAGTAAACGCCCTCCTTCTCCATCATCTCCGCGATGCTCTCGCCATGGGAGACGTCCCAGATGGCAGGATCAGCAATGCCAAGAATCTTCCTGCCCTTCAGGTTAGGTTCGGTCTGTTCAATCTCGCGGATCTTTCTCGCGATCTCCTGCGGCGTCAGCTTCACGCCGGTGTTCGGCTGCCGTGTGCATCCGTAGAACTCATGGATGCGATACATTCGGCCTACATGGTCAACCGCCGTCCATCCCACAGAGAATGGTTTCGCATAACCAAAGTCGAACGATCTGTATACCTTCCAGCTTGCGTCGATGAGGAAATCATCAATAACATGCGTCCATCGTCTCGTCTGGTACCCTTCCGGGCTGTCCTTCCACTCTAAAAACACCTGCCCCTGGAAAGTATCCCAGTTCCCCTCAAGAAGGGCATTCCTGTCTGCCTCATCCATCAGCGAGAGGTTCGCGATGTAGTTCGGATCGGCATCCAGGAGTTTCTTGTTGTCCCACACCTTTGAGGGAATGAAGATCTTCTTCCGCTTGTAGGTCATGAGTCTGCCGTCTGGATCAGGCACCGTGATGACCTGCTCCACCGGCGTCATCGGAGGAGCCGCAGTCACGAAATACGATTTCACCCAGCCGTGACCAATGCCACCTGGGTTTCCTGTTGACCTGCGGTATACCCTCGTCCCAGGACCGGAAGGTCGATTCCGGGAGTAGAGGTAGCTGTACTCCTCCCATGTAAATTGCGTTAATTCATCAAAACCAATGAAATCATAGCGTTTCCCTTGGTAGTTGATTTTATCGGAGGAATGCTGCATGTTTCCCAGGAAGATCTTCGCCCCGGAAGGGAACGTCCAGACGTGCTTTGAGTCGTTGTACCTCACCTTTGGAAATGCCCTCTTGTAAAGGTACTGCCCCCTGTCTATGATCTCGGAGAGCTGTGGGTAGGTCTTACGGAAGATGATGCCGTTATAATTCGGCAGATGTACCTGCCGCAGTGCCTCCACCAGCAGGTAATCACTCTTCCCGCCACCGGCAGCGCCACCATAGAACAGCTCATATTCCGGTCTCTGCATTGCCATGTACTGGCGCGGTTGAGGTTCCCATACTACGTTAGGCATCAGGATCCTCCTTAATCGGCGGCATCATGATAATGCCGGTGTCCTCGTCGTTCTCAACCTCGACAGGTTTGTCGCGCCATGCCGCAGGCTTCCTGTTCTTCAGCCAGAAGATCTGGGCAGTGATGTTCGGCGGATAATACTTCTCGTCAGGGCCAACAAAACCTATTGCTGACTTGAAGAGGGCATTCTCGACCTCAAGATCGACAAGATTTTTGCTCCTTTTTAGGGCGTCGCGAATCTCGCAAAAGCGCTCCTTCCATCTATACAACGTGGCAACATTTATGCCCATCTGCTTCGCGATCTGCTCGTCGGTCAGTCCGTCCCTGGCCCATCCTTCTATCAGCAGAAGTCCGTCCGGCTCTATCCAGTTTTGCCATTTTCCTTTACCCATGCTGTCATCATCACAGATTTCGGATTTCTTCTGCGCCCTTTGCTTTTAGCGCACTAACATATTGCACAAAATAAGCGCACTAATTTTAGCTATTCTGCCGATTGAAATTAGTGCGCTAAACAATTAAGATATAGACAGATCAAAAAACACCGGCCACAATGGCCAGACGAAAGGAGAAAAACAATGGCAAAATGGTACGCAGTAGAGATGAACAGGGAGGATAACGATTGGGGATACGGTTCTTATGATCTGGAAGAGGCGAAAGGAATGCTGAAGAACTTCCCGAACGGCCTAATCGCCGTAATCGAAGAGGGTGACGATCCTATCTGCGTTGAAGAAATCACCTATAATGACGTCTTCGGCTATAAGGTTTACGCCTGCGGCGGTGACCACGACGGAGAGCTCGTCGCTGAGTTTAAGAACGATGCGCTGGCGATCAACTATTGCTACGACCATGAGAACGACTATCCGCTTGGTCACTCCATCGTAGACCCGGACGGCAAAATTCTTGAGAACTGGTGAGAGGGGGAAATTGATGATGGCATACGACAAAAACTACACCATTGAGTACCTCTCAAAGCTCAAAGAAATCCGCTTCCGTGTTAAACCGGAGGAGTACGAATCCTTCCAGCAGGCAGCGGAACGGCAGGGGTACAAAAGTATGCGGCAGTTTTTCCTCGCCGCAATCGCGGAGAAAATCGAAAGAGGAGCCAGCGAAAGCTGACTCCTCATTTGTTGTGCCTTGCATGTTCCTGGAAACACTTACACGTCCGATATCCCTCAATGCTGTCGCAGAATTGTCGCTTGTACCTCATCAAGTCGTTAAAGCCGTGCCTCCGCACTATGATAGACGCATCAGAGCCGGGGCACATGCAGGCGCACTGGATCCCGGCTATCTTGCAGTTCTTTGACTTCACGATTCCCTCATAGAGAGGGCATTTCGCTTTGATTCTCTGGTTTACATAGAATCCCAACTTTACTGCCTCTCAATCCTTTCCGACCATCGGTCCATCTTTCCGGCGGCAATAGCAGATATTCTGTCGTAATCGAGGATCCCGTCAGAGTGTAACGTGTCGATGCAGTTGATGACATCCGCTGCCTCTTCGTGCAATTCATATTCCAGAAGAGGCATTGCTGCCGGCGTGAAGTTTTCTCCGCGGAGTTTCCGTGCTATCTTGAGGCAGACATGTGCAAACTCCATACACTCTTCTGCGGTCTGCTCCAGGAGCGCCGGTCTCCCGATCACCTTTGCAATCTCTGCTTTTGTCATACCTTCACCTCCTTACTTGTCCTCCGACGTCAAGATCACGGCCACCACGGCGAGCGTCAACGCTCCGGCTAAGAATCCCATCAAAAAAGAAATCATTCCTTCTCTCCTTCCGGGCGATACGGCGCTGGTCTATCCATCCACGCCAAAATTTTTTCTTGATCATAAGCTATCCATCCTCCTACACTTCCAGCCCAATGAGCAGTCCATACTCCATCGTCCATGGTTACTAAATATACTCCCGGTTTATCTGGTGGTTTTTTGTTGCACGGAATCCACTGCGGTTCAGACTGTGCAGGCGGCAATGTGATTAAGCTGTCCACCAGAATTTCCGGGTTCAGTTTGATCATCTCCTTAAAGTATTTCTTCACGGCATCAATCGCCGCCGCTCTGTAAATGGTATCGTCACTCATGCTGTTCACCTCTCAACAAAAGCACAAATAAAGTTTGTAATCGCCGCAAATGCAGTTAATCCTAACACGAATGAATCCCGTCCATTTGCGACATTTACCACAAAGCACAGTCCGCAAAATATCCCAATGAAAAAATTGAATTTGTTTTTAATCGTCATGCTGTTCACCGTCCTTCCGCTTTTCCCATAAGTGGCAGAATCCATCCATCGGAAGACAATAGTGTTCTTGTATCGGGCACCTTGTGCGTCCGTCATCATACACGCCACCGTTATCCGCATTCCTCGCACAATACTCGCATCTGGCAGGCAGGATCAGTTCCCCGGTGCCTTCCTGTTGCGATATCGCAACGGCAGCGGCTTCTTCTTCCGGGATCAGGTCATCCATGGCGACCACACACGGTTTTATTGGACCACTCATGGTTTTATACCCTGCATCTTCGGCAGATTCGCGCACAATAAAACCAGATTCCGCCGTTTCTGGTTCTTCCGTTTCCGGCGCAACATCAAGGAATTCCGAGATTGACATCTGCCCTTCCAGCACCTCCGCCGGCTCCGGCTCCGGGATCCTCATCGCCCGGATCTGCTGCACCGTAGTCTCCGGGGTCACCGCCTCGGCCTGCTGGTCTGTGAGGTAAAGCATTTCCTGAAGCTGCGACTTTGACAGCTCTGCGTATTTCTCCAGGATGAGCGGTGAGTCTCCGCCCTCGGAGAACCGGTCGTTTATGCTCATGTACCTTGAGGCCGTGCTTTTTGATATTCCAAATTCCCGGGAGGCAAAGTCCCACACGGAGGTATATCCTGCTTCCTCGGCATCCATCCACAGTTCCCGATCCCGCACCTGCTTGAGATAGTACCCAACCGCCACCACGCACCGGGCCACGGTCTTGAGGTTGGCACCGATAAAGCACCGCGCGTCATCCAGTGAGCATTTCGCGTACCATGGCAGCTCCTGCACGACAGTTCCATCCTCCGACATATCATCCTCCTTTTCCCATCCACGCCGTTCCTATGGCGTCATCCTCCGCGTCGTAAGGCCGCTCCTCAAAATTCGAGAACCGCGTCCTGTTCGGCGGGGCCTGCTTCGGATCAGGCTTACCCATATCAGGACGCACTTCGTCCTCCCACCTCTGCTGGTTTAACCAGGTAGCCGGGTTCGGAATAAACTGTCCGTTGTCTTTCTGCCACTGGAAGGTAGCAGAGGCAGCCACCACAGCGGTAATCATTCGTCCAAGGAGAGCATCTGACGGGTTGATCTTCAGGAAGGACTTTCTGGCGTCCCTCTTCCCAACCTTTTTGGGGTACTCTTTCCAGAAGCGTTCAAAACGCTCCTCCATCACCTCGGACTGTTTTTTCTTTTCAGGTGCCTTCGCCGGTCCATTCTTCGACTGAGTCCTCAGAGGATCAGACCACACACCCATCTCCCCCTCGGAAGAGGGGGGTAGGGGGGTGTTATTATTCTTCTTATCTACATTTACATCTATATCTACATTTATATTATGTTCAACGGTGTTAGCTTTCGTTGAACGGTGTTCAACGTCGTTCAACGGTGTTACCTTCTGTTCAACGGTGTTAGCTTTCGTTGAACGTGCTTCTGCACTCTTCTTCCCAGCTTCGGACTTCTGCTGCTGTGCCTTCTGCTTCTGTTCTTCGCAGTAATCCATGTCGTGCTTGATCGGGAGGAAGACCACCTTCAGCAGCTTATCCATCTCCGGCACCTCGCCGGTCTTCTGGTAGTCAAGGATAGCCTGAAAGAGCATACCTTTTTCCTCAAGGCTTAATTCCCTTACCACCTCGTCGATTTTTGTGAAGAGTACAAAGCTTGTATTCATGGTTTCTCCCGTCTCTCACTTATCCTATCAAAGCAATGTTTTGCAGATCACTTTTCGCCATTTCCATGGATATGTAATTTTTGATGTTCGCAATCGCCTCGTTCTTCCAGACGCCATTTGAAGCATCGGAAAGGAGGAACTGCGGACTGTCACCTGCGATCTTCATGCGGAAGATGTACTGCGTCACCGGCTGGTCCACTTCCTGGAAGGTCCTGTAGGGTGCCAGGGTGACCGGATTCGGCACCTGGACATTTGCTGCACTTGATACTCCAGTCTTCATCGTGGCTGTCTGTGTGATGCCGTCATCGGCATAGGCCACATTGTTCTGAGCCATCACGTTCCCGGCGAGCTTCAGGAGCAGATCACGGTCCTCTGTCGGCGCGAAATTGCTCTGGAGGCGAAGGATGAAGTCTTCCTGCCCCATCCACTGATCAAAGCGGAAGCTGTGCACATTAGCCGAGGCGTGGCACAGATATTCTCTCTTTCTTTCGTTATCCAGACCGGAAAAAAAGTCAATCTCAGTAGGGCCGGATACATGGATTATCATCGGTTTAGATTTATACTCAAGTCTGCAGCCGGTCACATATTCCAGGAGGCCGGTCAAAGTCTCCACCTTCAGCGGCTCCGCTCTCGGCGGTTCGTCCATACGGTAAAGCTTCTCATTCGTGTAGGTCTTTCCGCAGATTACCATTGCGTCATGCACCGGGGCCGACTTTTTCACAAGTTCTTCGACAAATTCCATTGCTTCTCTGGTCATATCCATCTCTACTTTTCCTCCTATTACCTTGTCCATTACAGTTCAACGCCCTCGATGATTGCTCTGACTTCCAGGATGTGCAGGTACTCTCCCATCGCTCTCTGCTGGTCTTTCAGCATATGAAACGGGCAATCGTGCTTCGGTGCCTCCTCCACGGTCCACTGTGCCGCTTCGATCCTGTTACAGAAAGCCTTCAGCCGCTCATAGCGGATTTTTGTCTGGAAATACTCGGCCTTGAAGCGCTCCTTGTAATCGTTGGAAAGCATTCCGCTTACTGTATCTTTCAGTTCCATTTTCATCATCATTTTGTCCTCCTTAAGTCTATTGGTGTGCTGTCATATATCTCACCGGTTTCCGCATCAACGGTCCGGGTGTCCTCCGCATAAGCGGCAGCAGGCTGGATCCTCGCCGGGTTGTTCTTGTACTCTGATATCTCAACTCTTCCAGTCCGGGCGTCCTGTCCGATCAGAAGGACGGCCTTATCCTTGTTCAGCTTTGCGAGCTTCGTCTGGACGTCAAATTCCACGTTGATTATTCCCGCCTTCGGTGAAAACTTCAGCGTAATTGCGATACCCCTGGCGGCTTCCTGGTCCTTGTTCGGATCCAGAATATCCCGCCCGATCTGAGCCACCGCCAGGTTGAACTTCTCCCGAAGCGCTCCGCCGGCGAGGCTGTTGAAATCTACCATTGCTCTCCTTTCTGCCCCCGGATTCCTCCGGGGGGCTTACCAACGCCTTTTACCGAGATTGTCGTGACACAATATCAGTTTTATAAGCGACGCCATAGAGGGGCCTGATCCCTCCGAGTTACCTTCCGAACAATGCCGCTGCTACGGCATCTGCCGCGCCACGCTCCGTTGCAGGCTGTGCATCCGGCGCTCTCTGCGCCTGTTCCTGCGGCTTTGCCGGTTCGGGTGCAGGAACTTCCGCCTTCAATTCTTCCTTCGCTTCCTCGGCCGCCTGAGCGGCTTCTTCGGCAGGCTGTTGCGACGTCGCAACGGCAGCGGCCTCCGGCACTTCCTCAGATTCGACATAGTCCGGGGTAAGGTCTTCCTTGATGACCGCGGCATCAGACTCCATGGCGGTGATCATGTCGATTGACATGACGCCCCACTTGCTTATGAGCTGTCTGATCATTGTTTTCATGGCCATGCCGTCAAAGTCTTTTGACCAGAAGGTCCAGGATGTTCCCTTACGGAGATCCGCGGCATATCCCTGACTATACTTCTTCGCATGTGTCTGCATCTTCTGTTTTGACCAATACAGCGCCTTCCGGAATCCATTGGTGTACTCGAACATGGCATAGTAGCCGATGGTGGGGGCCTGCTCCCTTGCTTCCTCGTCCTCAATGAGCTGGACTTCGATGTCTTCCTCCAGGGGGTTGTAGGAGATCAGCTCCCCTTCCTTTATCGGCAGCACATTCAACTTCTTGTACTGGCCTGAGCGGATTGCCAGCTGGATATATCCCTTGTATCCGAGCTGGAACTGTGCCACTGTCCCCCGCTCCCGGTCCTTGAAGGGCACCATGTAGAATTGCCCCAGCTGCGGAGACGGCGAAAGCTTCAGGGATTCTCCCAGAAGGGCCGCTGACAGGATAGACTGGTTCGTGCACTCCTGCAGCGCCGGGTTCGTCTGAACCGCTGACACGATGGAACTGATGAACCTTGCTCCATTTTTTCCGCCGACGATTGAGTTGATCTGGTTCTTTACGGCGTCGTTCGTAAGATACGCCGCCATTCCGAGCCGCTGGTTACTCCTGCTCGCAATCTGATTCTTTACCGCCATAATTATTCCTCCTCTGCTTTCTTAATCGGTCTGTACTCGATGCCCTGGGACTTGAAAAACGCTCCAAGAAGCGCAGCGTGATGCGTGTCCAGCAGGGCCTCAAAGGCTACCCACTGTTTCGGTTCCGGCTCCGGCCGGTCAACCACCGCGTTGATTCCCTGCTTTACTGCGGGTCTGACGTCTTCGGGGATATGCTGAAGGAGCGCCTGCTTTCTCGCTTCTTCTGCGGCCTGCCGATCTCTTTCCTCCTGCTGTCTGCGGCGCTCCTCTTCATAAGCTGCCCTCCGCTTTGCTTCTTCCTCAAGCTGATTCCTCCTCTCCATTGCCTTGCCGATATCGTAGGTTTCCAGAAATACCTTCATCATGTCCCCGGCGTAAGGGCTGTCGATGCTCTGGATGGTGTTGATACCGTTCCTGATGCTCTCAAGCGTCTCAGCCATGATTCCTTTCGCCTTGCTGAGAGCAAAGGTTGCGTTCGACCACTCCGGGACGTAGATCCGCTCAAATGTCACCACATCTTTCAGGTCACCCACCAGTCCGTCAAACTCGGCGCGGAGCTTGTCGAGCTTGTCGTTTCTCAGCTTCGTTTCGTAATTCTTGACCTGCATGTCGATGTTGGTGATCGCCGCCTGGACGATGCCAACAATCTCGTCCACCTGCCGGCCGAACTCCTCGTCAGGGGCAAGCAGCTTCTTTCTGACGTCCGTTCTCCGGTCCTTGATTGCCTTAACGAACTTATTCATCTTCGCCCGGTCCGCCTTGGCCTGCTTGATCAGGTCATCCGTGTAAACCGCCGTAGCGTAGCTCTCGGACTGTGCGATTACTTCGGCCTTGATCTCTTCGTAATTCCATTTGATCTCTGTGACATACCCGCCCTCCTGCGGGTTGTATATCTGCATTTCCAGTGCCAATGTGATTACCTCCTTACATAGTTGTTAAAAGAAATACCGATGCGGCCAGATTCATGGTTCTCAAAATGGGATCCGCATGCGTAAAAATGACACAGTAAAGACTAAGAAACAGCGCAAAAAATCGAAATGCTCTCCACATGTATGCCTCCTCATATTGCTGGGAGAATCAGGTTCGGCTCCCGATCATCCTGTATAGCCTTCCACATCTTCCATCCGGCCTGCTCAAGCTCCTTGATATCCTCCAGGACTTCCGACCGCTCAATTATGTAGTGCCGGATCGTGATGCGGATCCCGTCCTGCCACTCGGACCGGAGCCGCGCTTTCAGGACCGCGAAATCAAACTCCGTGACCATCAGATACCAAAGCACCTGACAGTAGTAATTGTCCGGGATTCTGTCGTTCCACTTCTCCCGCTGCATGGACTGCAGGATGTTCGTTGTCTTGATCTCCAGCACTCCCTTACGCCCTGTCTCCCGTTCTATCAACCACCCATCCAGGGAAGCGTGAGCAAAGGGAAACTTGTCGTTGTAGAACATATTGTTTTCCACATACCCGACTTCATATTGTGGAAAATCCAGAGCAAACATCGCCCGGAGATGCGGCTCCGCGTCGTGCCCGAACTTCACATAAGGCTCATTGCTGATATCCGGCGCCTTCTCCCTGCCGGTCTTCTCCTTCCAAAGATCAATGTTTGTCTTATACGGATTCATTCCGACCAGTGCCGAGGCGTCCGATCCACCTATTACCGTCCGGGCCTGAAGCCATTCCTCCGCAGAAGAAAATGTTTTTACTGTTACCATGTGATATAATTCTCCTTGGACGTTCCCCAAGAACCTCCCTTTCAGTCAGGAGCCTGTTGTGTTGCAGCACACAGGCTCTTCTTTTTTTCCACCGACTTCCTGATCCGCTCCTGCTGAAGCATATCCTCCGGGTCGTAGTGTCAAAGAGCGCGTCCTTTATCGCATTCGTCACATCCATGATCGACAGCAGCCGGACGGTCTCCTCACTCTTTTTTTTCTGCTCTGCAATGATCTTCTCGGTCTCTTCCACGCTATGTCCGAATATCTTCGCGACCACTTTCACCGCTTCGTTGTGAGCATTCATCTTTTTATCCTTACCTCCTTATACTGAACGCCATTCTTCAGGCACTCGTTGTGCGACTCCATAAAGATGTCAATCCTTCTGCCTTTGATGCTCCCGCCGCAGTCCTGGGCTATGTACTCGTGCCCATTGATCTGCAGGCGGGTGCCATATGGAATAATTCGCGGGTCTACCGCCACCGTGACTCCTTCTACCGCGGTGGCCCCGGATGCCGTCTGATGCCCCCAACCTTCGGAACATTCGTAACACGGACAGTAAAATGTCAGCCGGTATGTGCCAAGGCTTTCCCACCGTTCCTCCGGGATCGTCTCGGCCTCAACTATTTCCATTTTGGAAACAACCTCAATCGCCTGCGGCGGCTCTCCGTCCACCGGCGGGAATTCCGGCAGCGGCGGCACATGGTAGTACGTCCTGTCCTCCGCCATTTCTTCCCTGATCAGCCGGGTGCGGCGGAGCGTCGCGGCGAAGGCTTCATGATCGGCCCGGAGTGCTGACGCCAGGAGAAGAATGATCGCCCCCGCGACTATCAGCAGTCCGATTACCGTGATACGGACCATGCCGCGGAACACCTCTTCGCTGTTCCGGTTCAGATCCGCCATTCTCCGCCGCTCCCGGCGCTTCAGTTCTCTCTCAATCTTTGTCACGACGCCACCTCCACAATCTTGATCTGGCGCCCGGACATCTGCGCCAGGAGAAGGACGTCCTTCATCCGCAGTTCCGGCAGGGTGCCGGTCGCCACCTTCTTCCGAAGGTAGTCATCGCCGTATCCAAGCATCTTCGACAGGTCCGAAGCGCTCTGATCCGATGCCGCTGCCGCCTCTGCAACCATGCCTGCGATCTTCACATGCATGGTTTTGTACGGGTTCTGCTTCATGCCGTCACCTTCTCTTCCTTCTTCTCCGTTACGGTTTCTGCGACTCCAAGGATGTATCCTATCTGCCGCTCTGACAGCTTCGGATACGCTTCATTTATGGTTTCAAGGAACTCTTTCTTTTCTTTCAGGTCTTTGCTCATTGCTCCTCCTTCCTCTTTTCAGTGTGCTTCCTTCTCGTTTCCGCATGATGTTTCGCGTCGTATCCCAGATGACACGGCGCACACAGTGCCTTCAGATTCTCCGGTCTTACATCCTCCGGAGTGTGGTTCATGTGTGCCACTGTCAAGGTGTTCCTGTGCGTGTCGAACGGCTCCCCCGGTCGGCGGCATTGTTTCCCGCAGAACTCGCATTTCCACCCGGCTTTCTCCTTGATCTCAGCGGCGATCCGCTTCCAGTCTGGCGGATACCGCTTTTTGTCCATCGGCACTAAGCCAGCCTCCTATCATTTGATTCCGAGATAATCCATATGCTCAATAGCTTTCTTAGCCGCTCTGGCATTTTCGAGAATCCTTTCGCAATCCTCGATCAAATGTTCCAGATCGTCTGCTTCGCTGAATCTCCTAAAACACTCCATCGAATCATTGGCGCGCTTCATGTGCTTTTCAAGTTCTTCACGCCATAGCATAATAGTGATTTGGCGCCGAGTTCCTGTTATAATCTGCATTTATCAGTTCACCTCCTTTACCATGTAGTCGTACAGCTTCGCCTTTAGCTTCATAATTTCCATCTGTGCCGCCTCAAGGTCGTTCTCTGTCTCGCAGAGCTTGTACTTGTATTCCTCGGCCCGGGCATCCAGTTCGGCGTACTTCACTGCGAAAGCGGTACCGGATTCCTTCTCTTTGTCGTATTTCCGCGCGATGTTCTCGTTCTCCTCCATCAGAACACGGTTTGTTTTCTGCAGTCTGACAACGTCATTCGCCAGCTTGGCGGATTCCTTTTCCGCGCTTCTACATCTCTGCTTCATGCTGCGCCCTAAGTCGTTCTCGATGTTGTCCTCTGCGATCTCGAAGCAGCCCTCGAAGGCCATCCCGATGTAGCTGTTCTCGCCAAGTCCCTCGACGATCTTCCTGATCTGCTCCAGTGCCTTTCTCTCCTGATCTTTCGTTGTCATCACTTCCTCCTTTTCTCTGCTCTCAACTCATCCAGACTGATGCCCAGGGCATCCGCCACCGCTACCACCTTTGAATGCCCCGGATCCGTCCGGTCCCAGCGGTAAATGCTGTTTTCGGACAGGCCGGCGAGCTTCTCAAGTTCAGATATGGTCAAGTGACGGTCACCCGCTGCCGCTTTGATGCTGTCGACCAGTGACATCTGCAAACCTCCTTTACCAAGATGTTTTGATAGGGACTGTCAAGTCCCTATCAAATCTGGTACTCGTAGAGTAGCAGATTTCCGTTGCTATGCCACAATTATATGTGGCTGTACCACTCTTGTCAATACCATTTTGTGGTTATGCCACATTTTTATTGACTGGAGTGCTTCGCCCGAATATAATCAGAAATATAAGGAGGAAACTATGATGAATGAACGATTAAGAGAGTTGAGAAAATCTATGAATCTCACTCAGCAAGAGTTTGCCGATAAAATCGGGATCACAAGGAATACGCTTGCATCTTATGAGACAGGGAAAAGCAATCCAGGGGATGCGGCAGTTTCTTTGATTTGTTCTAAGCTAAATGTAGACGAGACCTGGCTTCGCACCGGGGAGGGAACTATGTTCCTTCCTCAGAGCGACAACGATCTTCTGAAGAGATTTGCAGAAAGCCTCACCAAAATCAATGATGATGACTTTAAGAAGAGAATCGTTACCGCCATGGCTAAAATGGACGATGAGCAGTGGGAATCCTTTAAAAAGGCTATGGAAGCTCTATTCATCGGATTCCATCGTGAGGAGCAGAAGAAATAAAAAAGTGCCTCCCCGTGGTCGGCGGTCACGGGGAGGCTATTTAAAAGGAGGAATCACTGATGGCACCGGAGGTCCTGATATTATTTTACACCCGGTTTTTCATCAAATCAATAAGGTCAGATTCCCAATTAATAAACCCGGATTAGTCAAGGAATTTGCTCGTTTAGTCAACTAAAAGGAGGAATCATGGCAAGGAAAAGGAATAAGAAGGATGAGGACAAGTGTCAGCTCCCTTCCGGGTCGATCAGGATCCAGCGGAAGGTCGGAACGAATCCTGATGGCAGCAGGATCGTGAAGAGCTTCACCGGGGCCACCAGGTCGGAAGCAGAATTTAAGTATCGGGAGTTTATGGCGAAAGGCGGCGTGAAGGCCCCGCGGCTTACCGTCGCGTCTGCCCTGGAGCGGTACATAAATTCAAAAGAACCGGTCCTGTCCCCCTCTACCATATTGAACTACCGGAGGGTGGCTGCGCGATACGTTGACAACACCGCTCTCGGATATATGGAGGTGTCGGCCCTCACCAACACGGAGCTGCAGCTGTGGATATCCGATCTGGCGTCCGGGCGGTCTCCGAAGACAGTCCGCAACGTATACACACTGGTGAAGTCAGCGGTTGAGATGTTCTCCCCGGACTTCCGCTTCAAGGTCACTCTCCCCGCTCCGCAGAAAGTAGAGCTGTACTGTCCGTCCGATCAGGACGTCCGGCGGCTCCTGGATACCGTAGCTGACCGTGACCTGCGGATCGCAATCCTTCTCGCCGCCTTCGGGCCGCTCCGCCGCTCGGAGATCTGTGCTCTCACCTCGGATGATATCATGATATCAAAGAACATGGTCACGGTCTCAAAAGCCATGGTGCAGAACACAAACAAGGAATGGGAAGTGAAGGGAACCAAAACCTACGGATCATATCGCCGCATAGAGATGCCTGAGAGCGTCATGGAGGAGCTGAAAGGTATCGAGGGTAAAATTATCCAATGTACTCCGTCCGCGCTCTCTGACCGCTGGCAGAGGGCCATCAGCGAGGCAGATTGCCCCCGCTTCCGCTTCCACGATCTCCGGCATTACGCAGCCTCGATCATGCACGCAATCGGAGTGCCGGACCAGTACATCATGCAGCGCGGCGGCTGGACCACGGACAGTGTGATGAAACGGGTGTACCGCAACGTCATCGACATTGAGGGAGCGAAGCAGACGAAGCGGATAAAGGAGCACTTCAACAGCCTAGCGAAATGACGCATTTTTTTCATGCTACAGGGTGTCACACGCGTGTGACATTTGTACCGCTTTTATTCCCTTGATACGGTTTTAGAAAACTTCATAGCAAAATAAAAAGCCAGTAATTAAGCGGTTTCTCAAGATGTTCCGCGTAATTACTGGCTTTTTCAAGCATGGAGATGACGGGAGTCGAACCCTACATAATCCACGCAATTTCAAGGCTTTTCCGCGCCCGTGTGATGTTTCGTGTGATTTTTGTACTTTCTTCTATTATAGTATGGTGTCACAGTGTGCATGTCAAGCACTCAGCGCCCACACATGCAGCGCTCCCTCTTCGTCCGTCACCATCAGGGCGCACTCCTTCGGATGGCCTGCCTCATCGCAGAAGAACCAGTCCTTTCCGTCGATCTTCTGGTGGCCCTTCACGGCGTATCCGTTGTGGTCGAAGTAGTACCAGCAATTGTTGATCTTCATCCACCGGTCCTTCGCATAGGTGTGCGC
This sequence comes from uncultured Lachnospiraceae bacterium, assembly GCA_902785055.1. Lineage (GTDB taxonomy): Bacteria > Bacillota > Clostridia > Lachnospirales > Lachnospiraceae > CAG-791. The sequence goes on along the minus strand of CACZXG010000008.1, from coordinate 5,928 downwards.
CGTAGTCGCGTACCACCAGCCGGTGTCATCCCGGTTCCAACCTTCCTGATAGGTGGCTACCGTAGTCCAGTCCTCCCGGACCATGGAGCCGACATCCAGGTTGATCGCCGCATGGTGATTCTCATAGAGCAGTATATCTCCGGCTAGCAGGTATCGGTCTGAGGTCAGGTACTTAGGATCCGTCAGGACGAGGAAACCAAGGCTCTTGAAAGCCGGTCTCATATTCCCGCTCCAGTAATAGTCCGGGTCGATCTCCTTGAGAACATGGCTGCCCTTTCGCATACCGGCAGCCTTAACGCATGTTGCCACTCCGCAGGTGCAGTCACTCTCACAGGGCGTCGTGATCTTCGCCGGATCATAGCCGGGGACCTGGGAAAGTGCCGTCCAGAAGGTTGCCCTCTGGGCCTGATCATACCCGATGCAGTTATTCTCTGCCGCTGCCCTCGCGCAGTATGCGATATCTGCCGCCACGGTCTTATCGGGCCAGCGGAGGACGCAGGTCCAGGGGCGGGAATACCACGGGATTACCGCATACTCGCCGCCGGTCTGGTCGCCTGCCTTCCCGCCACGGTACTTATTTCTTTCGTCGTGTCCAGAATTCGCAATCAATTCATCACCCCCTTACCGATTAAATAGTCAGAACCAATAGGTGGCGGCGGACAAGGAAGATCGTCAGGGCAATCATCATTCGGATACACCGCCATTAATATCTTCAATTCCTCTTCTGTTTCATATTCGATATTAGCTATCCCGGTATTATAGGTTGCCATAATACACCCTCCTTTAAGTTAGAATCCCTTGCTCTATTAAAAATGGATAACCCCATCACAGCCGACATAGAAATGATGATATGGATTAAGGCCTAATCCAATGGAAACAGAATGCCTTTTTATCTGATAAGCCTCTTTAAAATTGAGAATTTGTATACCATTATTCAAAGCGTATTCAACTACATCCGTCAGTTTTTGGAGGTCTGCATATAAAGGGTCACTGGCATGGGTCATTAAGATGAACCAACCACCACGCTCCTTGGTTTTGTTTAACATTGCCGTGTAATACGATAATGGATAATTTGTATTATCTGCCATCATCGGAACGCGTGGAATCCACATGTCATCAAAATCAGACGATAGTACAAGACCACCAGTACTGTTCGCTCCGTATTTGAATCCTACGTTTTGAGCTATTTTTGTATAACGCAATCTCTGATTATCTGCACCAATAACCAGTGGATCTTCCGGATCTGGGTTATTTGTGTGGATGTTGTATCCTGTCGGATAATTCCCCCAAGGCCAGATTATTGCATCAGCATTTAATCCGTATTTTAAGAGAAAATCTCGTGACCGTTTTAGGTCTGCAGCTACTGTTTCGTCACTGACCATGCTGAAATTACAGTATCTACCAGCACTATAGTTGTTCCCATAGATGCCTGTGCTGTGCGAAGCTGTATGTGACACGGCATCGAACCCTCTGTCACGAAGATTCAGTATCTGGCTAAGATTCATGTAGTTATTATGTGTCCCATCAGCAAAATCTGATATTACCGCAAATGTTCCCGTTACACCATGATCTTCAAGCATGTCAGCTTCATCAGGGAATCCAACTCTTCCATCATCATCAATGATTGTAAGAATCGGTGTGCTATAGTTTTCCCTTTGCATAACAGGATTTACATAGCTGTTTGATACAATTGCCTTACGAATAGATTCAACATCTGCATCTGTGAAGACCCCATCATCCTTTGCCCAAACTATTGAAATGAATCCTCCTTCATTTTCTACATTGTGTGTTCCACTAACAAATTGTTCATTTGAAGGATAACAAGCTATATAATCTTCATTTTGATCGAACAAATATATTACATGTTTATAACCAGGAATATGAGGAACAATCATCGATTTTTGCGCGCAATATATCATCGATGAAAAGCAACGCTCTGGCGATCCGCTTTGTTCTACAGAGCATCTTTTGTTCTGCGGGCTCACTCTGTATGCTGTTCCATATACATACTTTTTTCGTAGCTCATCTCTAATAGCATCTTCTTCATTTTTTATCGAAAAATGGCTTGTAATAAAAGTTGCATCATCTTCATCAAAAGTATCACCGAATGCTTTTTGATAAGCTACAACGATATACCCATTTTTGTTGTGGAACTTAGTCGAATAACATGTCGATAAATTGTCATGTCTCTCTATAAGGTTCATGTTTTTGTCATAGACCCAATAGAAATACGGATATCCAGGGATATACGGAATAATGGTAGTGTCATCAACGCAATTTATCAAATACGATGTGCATCTACGCGTGTTAGCATCGATGTTTTTCCGTGACATATTCCATACACCGATAGTAAAAACCGGATCAGGGACAAATATGTTATTCTCAATCTCTTTCAGATCATCGTTTGTTATTTCACTGCCCCAAGGTTTTTTATAAACCTCAATAGCAATATACCCACCTTTATTCTCAATGTATCGGTTCTCCATGTTCCAATCCGCATCAGAAGAAATAAGCGTATAATGACTATCGTATGTGTGGACAATAAAAGGATACAGAGAGTGACTTGGTATTACAACGACATCTTTTGTGCATGGAACTAAAGAACTGAAACAGCGAGTGTTATTATCGGAATATGTGGTTCTCGCAGATGCGTTGTACGTTCCTAACGTCATTTTTATAGCAGAATAATTTCCCAATGTATTTTCTACTTCAAGCCCATCATCTACATAGAACGCCAACTGCTCTTTCAAAAAGTCAACATCGTCTTGAGTAAAATCTGCCCAAGGATTCTTCGAATATACAATGGTCATATAACCGCCGGCGTTGCTGACTGTTTTGCTTGCACTGTTCCAGTCTTGATCAGACGATATAAGATTAAGCGCCCGACCGTACAAATGAACCATATAAGGATACCCAACGATATACCTTACTTCCGTGCTTTCATCTCTACAAGGTATCAGAAGCGCAAAACAATTTTTTGCATCGGAGATTTCGGCTCTGGCTTTTCTTGTTTGGCTGTATCTTCCAATCTCTATGTGAATAGAATTTGAAGCACTTAAAGCGTTCTTTAAATCAGTATTCTCAGCGTCCAGTCTCCCCTTCAAAGTGCTGTATACTATAGCATCAGCACCAACTCTGGCATCCACCACCTCGGTCTCCTGCGTCATCGCATTGATGGCGTTGTTAAACCTCGTATTGGTATCTTCCACGGTAGCCGCCGCCTGTGTCGCGGATCCCGCAGCCGCCGCTGCAGAGTTTGCAGCCGCCGTTGCGCTGGATCCCGCCTGCTGAGAATAATATTTTGAGTTGTTGTGATAGGTCTCGTCGGTTGTTTCGACCGCCTCGCCATTCCGCTTGCCGATTGCCCACGCCTCAGCAGCATGCTTGTAATCCAGGTTGTCCTTCAGTTCGTTCACAACACTAAGCATGTAGACATGGTCCTGCTCAATCTGCTCCAGTTCTGTCAGATCTCCAGTATATGCACCAGGAGTGTTCAGGTGTCGATCAACATATACCGCTGCTGTATAGGACGCCCACCTTACAGTTGCCTCGTCATCAATTGCACGGAGACCGATGAAAACTGTTCCAGGAACCTTCAGCGTGTTTTTTGTGATGGTCCATGTCAGGACAAAATAGTTCTCAAACACTTCTTTTGTAAGAAGTACCGTATCGAGTCCGTCATTCTCATATTTGAGATCAAGACGGAAAGTGAGCGCGGAAAGGTCCACACCATTCTGAGCAAACTTTTCCAGCCTGAACTGCCGATTCTCGGTTTCCGTGTCATAGGATGTACCGATATACCGCTCGTTCTCCGGGATCAGTAGCTCACGATTTTTTACTATGATCATAATTATCTCCTTTTAAAACAAGGCCGGCCCGAATAAGGACCGGCCTTGCGCGTGATCTGCTGATCACATGTTGCCAAACTTCTTAATCAGTCTCTGGATATCGTCCTGCATCTCCTGCGGAGCCGCGTACATCAGCTCCCGGAGGCCGTCGGTCACGTTGTTGCCCCCTCTGGAGTACCCACGGTTCGACATACCGCCGTTTCCTTCATAGGAGCCGCCCATGCCGCCGTTTGCTCTGGAATACCGCCCCATGCTGTCACGCTTGCCGGACATGCGGTAAGAACCGTTCCCGTTATAAGAGCCTCTCATAGAGCCGCCCATAGCAGTAGTCCGTGGATCCTCATCATAGTAGGCGTAGGAGCCGCCCTCCGGCAGGTGCGCCATAAGCGGGTACGCCATAGGCGGGTGCTACCGGCATAGACATATTTACGCCACCATTTCCAGATTCCATCATTTCTTTTTCCTTTCTACCGCTAACTTTTTGCGGTAAGCGACTGCATCCCATCGGCAGCCGGTGTTGTGTTGCGATATCGCAACGGGTTACTTATATCCCATCATCCGCATCATCTGCAGGGCCTGTTGATACCTCTGGTTGTTGATCTGCCCGGACTGCATCAGGCTGTTGAGGATCGCGCAGGGGTCCTGCATGTTGACGCCCTGGGGGACATTGATACCATGATCTTTCATAAACCCGGCAGGATCATTCCTGAAGTTCTGAAAGATCTGCTGCTGATTCTGCTGAGGGTTGCCGTTACCAAGGGAATTAAACAGGCTCATTTACCGCACTCTCCTTTCTCACAAAGCCGGAAAGCATCTGCTCCAGCTCATCCTTTGTCACATACTGGACCGGCGGCTTCTCAGGTTCCGGCGGCTTGCGGGTGTACTCATCCACACCGTACTGGCCGTTTGCGTACCTGGACTTGATGAAGATTGCGGACTCATCGCGAAGCATGAACATCTGACTCTGGCCGATATTCATAGTGTAGTTATCCATCTCGTCCTTCCGGGCGATCTGGATAATCACGGCGTTGATCATCGGCGGCGTCATGGACTGCTGCCCATATCCCTGCTGATACCCATTGGCATATAACATCGGTTACTCCCTCCTTCTCCAAACGAACTGCGGGACTTCGTGCGAGGAGTCCCACGCGTCGTATATATCTCCATCGACCACGGTTGCCACATGGCCCCCGAAGCCAAGAACAAATACTCCATCAGGATGATCCCGGCAGAAGTCATCCGCCGTGTAGCAATCGGGGCATGTGTCCGGGAGCGATTCCCGGATGAAACCATACTTCCGCAGCACCGCTCCCCAAACCGCATCGGAAGACGGCATATCACACATTCTGAAGCCTGCCGCAACAAGCATGGCGTATGCCGTCTCCCAGTTAACGGAGAGTGCCTTTGATATCGCCCGGACAGAGCAGTCCCCCACGTTCCTTCCTGCGGGGTTATTTTGGAATTTGATCCACATGAGATCATCCTTTCGGAAGCTCGTTGGTATACTTCTGTAAGAATCCCTTCGTCCTCGTCCAGACGCCCTTTACCGGCAGGCCGCAGAGAGACATGTTCTTGAGAATCGACACCGCCTCATAAGCGATGTACAAAATCCCGAAGAATTCTGCCGCTCCGATCTTAGTGCCGAAGAAAGCGCGGACCTCCTCCGGCAGCGCTCCGAGAAAATTGATATGAGCGATGGCGTCCAGGATGAGAAGAAAGGCGATGGACATGATCATAGATACCTTCCTGATCGCCCCGTCGATACCAAATGAACTATTCAGCTTCCTCTGCTTCGCGGCGCGGAGAAGGCCGAACACGGTGTCCATGCAGACGGCAAGAATCACAATCTGGATGATGTCGTTCTGGAGGGCTTCATTCACTACTGTGAAAACTTTCTCCATGACATTTACCTCAATAGGCGGCAACTTCTTCTTCCTTTCCGGCGAGACTTCTGATGAGCTGCGCGGTCTTACCATCCTGTGCAAGCGACTGGTTGATCACCTCTGCTACCTCGACAGGAACCTCTACCGGTTCGCCTCTTTTAATCATCCAGGTCATCCCGTTGATCCCGACAAAGAGC
>CACZXG010000007.1 GCA_902785055.1 uncultured Lachnospiraceae bacterium | reverse complement strand
CCGCTATGCATGTGGAGAAGGACGACGTGATCTGCATGGACGGCGAGAGAGTCGCGTATGAGCAGTTCGTGTATTATCTGATGAATAAACCCGCGGGTGTGATCTCCGCCACCGAGGACACGAGAGACCGGACGGTGCTGGACCTGCTCGAGGGCCAGCAGCGAAAGGACTTGTTTCCTGTCGGCAGACTCGACAGGGATACAGAAGGGCTGCTTCTGATCACGAATAACGGAGAGCTGGCACACAGGCTGCTGTCGCCCAAAAACCATGTGGACAAGGTATATTTTGCCAGGCTGGACGCCCCGGTAGGAGAAACAGAGCGCCGGCTGTTCGCAGAGGGACTCAGGGTAGATGAGACGTTTACGGCCATGCCCGCGGGGCTGGAGATCCTTGATCCCGGCAATGAAGTAAAAGTGACGATCCGGGAGGGAAAATTCCACCAGATCAAGAGGATGTTCGAGGCAGTTGGAAGGGAAGTACTATACCTGAAAAGGCTGTCCATGGGGCCGCTTGCGCTGGACGGCAGTTTGCCGCCGGGTGCATATCGCAGGCTGACAGAGGAGGAAGAGTCTGCTATAATAAGCCTATAACCAGTTCCGGGGGGAATGTGGAGAAGGTACGCGGATATGCAAAGATCGAAAGGACTCAGTGTCCTTATTCCATTCATTTTATCGGGAATCATGATCCTGACGGGGTGTGGACAGGAAGAGGCTTCGGGAGGCGTTACAGACGTCACCGACGCCTTGTTTTTGTCTGAAAATGCGACTGAGGAGCCTGCGAAGACTTCCGGCGGGGAAACTGCCGCAACTGCTCCTGTCTCGGAGATCGCGGCATCCCAGGAGCAGGGAAACGCCCAGAAAGCCAGGAAACTGTCAGATGAGGAGTGCAGGGAGCTGCAGGAATATATAAACGATGTCGGTAATTATGGTTTTCTTCTCTCAGTTTACGAAAAACCTCAGGATCTGAATGCGGAACAGGCCTTCTTTACGGGAGCGGGCCTGGAGCTGATGACCCCGACTGAGGAAGAGCGGGAAGCTTACACGGAGGAGACCGGCGAGGAAGATACGGTTAACCTGTTCGGGATGGGTGCCCAGCAGGTCTCGGACTATCTTCAGTATAAGGCAGGGGTATCCCTTGACGAACTTACGCATCAGCCGGGCTGGACCTACCTCGAGGACTATGACACCTATTATCAGTGCCATGGCGACGAGGAGACCAATATCTGCGAATTTGAAGTGACAGATGCAGCGGTTCAGGGAGATTACTACAGGGTGCACTACAGGGCCCGCAGATACGCAGGGGACCTGGACGGCTGGCATATACCTGTATATGAGGCTATCCTCAAGAGAAACGGCGACAACTACAGATTCTGCGCGAACCGTCTCTGGCTGGAGAAAGACCTTTTGGTCGCTCCCTATTGCGAAGTGGAGACCGAGGGCTTCGGAAAAGTGAAATTCTGCGCTTATAAGCCGGACCGGGACGCTTCAGAGAATGCTGACGTCGACTTCTGTTTCGTCAAAGATTCGGATGTGCTGTGCAGGCTTGACGGCATGGACAGCCGGAATATCCGAAAGGACAGGATATTCCGGGGCGTGACGGCAGTAGACCTTGGGGACTATGACGGCGACGGAAGGAAGGAGATCGTTACGATCTGCGAATATGAGATCACGGGTGAAGGGCGGCCGGATGGCAGGGAAGCCCGGTTCTACAGGTTTGATGAGGACGCAATACCGCATCTGGACGCAGAGCTGACCGCGAAGATCAACAGTTCCGTGACAGAGATGACTCTGTCGGGAATCGCCCATTTTGTAAAGACAGGCGCAGACAGGGAAAAGTTCGGCGGACGGATGGAGGCTTACGCGGCGGAAGTGGCGGAGGCGGACCCGGATTCCTATGACCGGTTCGCACTGATTTACGTCAATGACGACAGATTCCCGGAACTGCTGGAGTGGGGAACGTCAGTAGATAAAGGGGCTAAGATCGTGTTCTATCGCGACGGGGTCCTTCAGGAGACCAAGGTAAGCAGCGCATTCTCCTATCTGAATAAGGAGAATCTGCTGCTGAGCAGAAGCGGTACTGGAAATCTGTTCACGGATCAAATCTATGTCTATACCGGAAGCCGGTTTGAGGTGTACCAGAGCGGTATCTTCGGAACAACTGATGCCGCTGTGACGGCTTACACAAAGGCCGGGAAGCCGGAATACAACTACAAGTGGGAGGGATCCACCGTGTCCGAGGCCGGCTATCATGACGCGCTTGTTTTCATCTATGATGAAGAGGACGCGATAGATGCGACTAAGATAGAAATGCAGAGTGCGGATGAATTTCTGCAGAGTTTAAAAAAATGAAAAGTATAAAAAAGCCGCCCGCGGAATGAGAATTCCTGCGGGCGGTTTTTTCCGTTATTTAGTTGTTGATTCCGTGGTGGCAAGTTTTGGACTCGCTGGTGATCGGAAGGAAGGTGTAACCCTCCTTGAGTGCATCTGTGATGAAGCGGTCCATCGTGGCAATGGTGAAATCCTTGATGTCATGGCAGAGGATAAAGGAATTCTCATAAGTGTGGATTCCCTTCATCATGTTCTGGTACAGGACTTCGCTGTCCGTGGTATCGCCGGCATCGCCGCTGGTGACGTTCCAGTCGACATAGATGTAGCCCTTCTCAGCGGACTGCCTGGCGAGCTCCGTCATGATACCCTTGCTGTAGTTCGCGCTGACTGTGTTGGAAGCTCCTCCGGGGAAGCGGAAGATATCTGTCCTGCAGCCCGTCTGCTCCTGAATGATATCCTGCATTTTGTTGAAGTCTGCCCAATAAGCGTCGGTGCTGGCGTAGATCTCGCTGTATTCGTGGGTTGCGGTGTGAACACCCACGCTGTGGCCGGCATTGTATTCTTTGCCGATCAGGTCCTGATAGTCCTTGTAGGCTGCAGTGACGAAGAAGGTCGCGAGGACCTTGTGGTCATCCAGGATCTTAAGGAGCTCTTCTGTGTATTTGCCGGGGCCGTCGTCAAAAGTCAGGTAGATGATCTTCTTGGGATCCGCCGTGGCAGGCTTTGCAGTCTGCTCGGCTGCGGCACCTGCACCTGCCGCAGCATTTGCAGTGGAACCGGTGCCTGCGGTTGAACCTGCGGCGGCAGCCTGCGCGGAGACAGGAGTGATCACGGCGGCCGCAGCCGCTTCATCTGCGGTCACGGGAACTCTCTTGACGGTCACATATCTGTTCTTCTTCGCCACATTTCCCCATTCATCAGAGACGGTATAAGTGATGATATAGGTGCCGACTTTACCTGTATCGACACTTCCTTCGGATTTAACTCTGTCGGAGACGTCTCCGTCGGCGTCGTCCTCTGCCTGTACGTCATCCTCCCAGGTCTGGCCCTGGAACAGGAAGCCCTCTTCTCCGGAAGGGAAGCTGAACACGGGGGCATTTCTGTCGTCGTAGAAGATCTCGCGGTCTGCAGTGGCTTTGTTTCCATACTGGTCGGAAACCGTATAGTAAACATGGCCGTCTTTTTCTTCGCTCACGACCTTCGAAGTGATGTCGCCGTCGTGATTGTCCGTAGCGGTGAATCCCTCCTCCTCGTAGGCGTGATGGGGGAGCGTGTAGTAATCGTCAATGTGTTTGAGCTCGATCACCGGAGGGGTCGTATCTACTATGACTACATCCCTGGTCGAGCTGGCGGAGAGCCACATAAATTTGGCGGAGTAGGTTACAACGTAAGTTCCCGGCTCGTGTATGTTGACTCTCTCAGTAGACACCTTTACAGAGATCGGATGGTGGACGAAAGACAGGATCGACCCGGTAACTTCCGCTTCAGCCCCCTGGTCCTTGTAAGGTTCTCCGCATTCCGATGTCACGCTGGATTCGCCGATCAGCTTGAAATCGATCTTCCATCTATTGATGCCGAACACGAAGATCACAATGGCGGCTGTGACGAGCGCTGCGATGATCAGGTAGTTTCTGACTGTGACATTTCCGTTTCGCTTTTTTGGCGAAGAGGAGTCGGAACTTCTATGAATTCTGTTTTCAGACATATATGTTTCCTCCTTCGCAGGATTTAACTATACTGCCTTTTTCGGGCGGGTGTCAATTCCCGCGCGGCAGGGAAGGGAGACCTGCGGGCAATTGTTGCACACAGGCAGAGGATTGGGTAAGATTAATACAATCCAGAAATAAACGAAAAGAAGAGGGAATCGGAAAATGGATCTTACACCGGATATCAATGAAGTTATACGGTATCTGGGCTATCGCGGAGCGGTCCCGGACGACAGTGTCCGCGCAGAGATCAAGGAGTGCATCGGGGACTTGCAGAGAGAGGTCACGCCCAGATTTGTATATGAGAAATTTCCGCTGTCTGTCAAAACAGAGCAGGACAAAATTCCGCTCCTGTGCCTGGGGAACCTGGAGATCCGGAGCAGGGATCTGGCCAGGAACCTGGCCGGGTGCTACGGCGCTTACCTGATGGCTGTGACGCTCGGCCCCGGTCCTGACCGGCTGATCCGCAGGGCGAGTGTCTCACAGATGAGCCGGGCAGTGATCCTTCAGGCGGCTGCGGCGGCTATGACGGAGACATGGTGTGACCAGATCAATGAAAGGATCCGGCGGGAAGCGGAGCTGGACGGGCTCTGTACTCGGCCCAGATATTCTCCGGGCTACGGGGACCTGCCGCTGGAACTGCAGAAGGATATCAGCAGGATCCTTAACATGCCCAAGGAAATCGGGGTCAGTCTCACCGGGACGCTGCTCATGACGCCCAGCAAGTCGGTCACGGCGCTGATCGGAGTGTCGGACAGGCCGGGAGAGAGCCGCGGCAGAGGCTGCGACAGCTGTAAGGCGTCAGCAAACTGCGCCTACAGAGTCTGAGAAAAGCCGCGGAACCGGGAATGAGTGAACCGCAGTCCGCTTAACCGAATTTGAGAAAGTGTGAATAAGATGAGAAAAGATTTGCGAGAGCGCCTTGGAAAGGAATGGCTGATCTTTGACGGCGGAACGGGGACGATCCTGCAGTCAAGGGGACTGCGGGGAGGAGAACTTCCCGAGACATGGAATCTGAAAAGACCGGAGGATATCATAGACCTGCACAGCGGATATCTGCGGGCCGGATGCGATATTTTCAACACCAATACATTTGGAGCAAACGCGCTTAAGTTTCCCGATGATCTGGAGCAGATCGTGACGGCGGCGGTGAATCTCGCGAAAGAAGCGAGGCGCCGGTGCGGGCGCGAGGATGCCTATGTGGCGCTGGACATCGGACCCACCGGGAAACTCCTGGAACCTCTGGGAGATCTTCCGTTCGAGAGCGCAGTGCAGCTGTTCGGTGAAGTGGTCAGATACGGGAGCCGCGCGGGCGCGGACCTGGTCCTGATCGAGACGATGTCGGACAGCTATGAGGCGAAGGCAGCGGTTCTGGCGGCCAAGGAGAACTGTGACCTGCCGGTCCTGGTCACCGTCACCTTTGACGGCCAGGGGAAAATGCTGACCGGCGGCAGCGTAGATTCCACAGTGGCGCTCCTGGAAGGTCTTGGTGTGGACGCCCTTGGCGTAAACTGCGGACTCGGACCCGAGCAGATGATCCCTATCGTAGAGCGGCTCACGGAAGTCTGCAGCATACCTGTGATCGTCAATCCCAATGCGGGCCTTCCCCGCACAGAAGGCGGCAGGACCGTTTACAATGTAGGGCCTGAGGAATTCGCCGACCGTATGGAAAAGATCGCCGGGATGGGCGTACAGGCCGTAGGAGGCTGCTGCGGCACGACTCCGGAGCACATCCGGCTGACGGCGGAGCGCGTTAAAAAGATCCCTTTCAGGGAGCCCGTTCCCAAGTACAGGACGGTTGTCAGCTCCTTCTCCCAGTGCGTGGAGATCGGCGGAAAGCCTGTGATCATCGGAGAGCGTATCAATCCCACCGGCAAGAAGAAGTTCAAACAGGCCCTTCGGGACAATGATATCGAGTATATCCTCAGAGAGGGACTGCGGCAGGAGGACAGCGGCGCCCATATCCTCGATGTGAATGTGGGACTGCCTGAGATCGATGAACCGCAGATGCTGTCGGAAGTTGTTCAGAAGCTTCAGAGTGTGCTCGCGCTGCCTCTGCAGATCGATACTACGGATCCTGCCGCGCTCGAGCGGAGCATGCGCATCTATAACGGAAAGCCCATGGTCAACTCGGTAAATGGCAAAAAAGAGAGTATCGAGACGGTATTTCCCCTTGTCCGCAAATACGGCGGCGTCCTGGTGGCGCTGGTCCTTGACGAGGACGGGATCCCTTCCGACGCGGAGGGCAGGATCCGCATTGCCCGCAGGATCTATGAGGCGGCGGACAGATACGGTGTTCCCAGGAAGGACATTGTGATCGACGGCCTCGCCATGACGATCTCTTCCGACAACACCTCCGCCCTGGTGACGCTGGAGACTCTTCGAAGAGTCAGGGATGAACTGCACGGGCATACGATCCTGGGCGTGTCCAATATTTCTTTCGGACTTCCCAGAAGAGCGATGATCAATTCCTATTTCCTCGCTATGGCACTGCAGAGCGGCCTGTCGGCGGCGATCATGAATCCCGGAAACGAGGACATGATGGAAGCATACAGGGCTTACTGCGCGCTGGCAGGACTTGATCCCCAGTGCAGGGAATTTATCGAAGCCTATGCGGGGACCAGTGACAGAGCTCCTGCCGAAAAAGCTGTTAAAGGGACGGAGGGCGTTCCCGCCGCCTCAGGCAGTTCAGGGAATACCTCTATGAACCTCAAAGAGAGCGTTTTGAGGGGAATGTCCCAGAGCGCGGCGGAAGCGGCGAGAAATGCCCTTAAGGATACAGCGGCGCTGGATCTGATCGACCGCGATCTGATTCCCGCCCTCGATCAGGTGGGAAAAGGGTTTGAAGCCGGAACGATCTTCCTGCCGCAGCTTCTTATGAGCGCGGAAGCCGCCAAGGCGGCCTTTGAAGTGGTCAAGGAATTTATGAAGGGGCAGCCTCAGGAGGTGAAGGGACGGATCATTCTGGCCACGGTCAAGGGCGATATCCATGACATCGGGAAGAACATTGTCAAAGTTATGCTGGAAAATTACGGCTACGAGGTTCTTGACCTGGGCAAAGATGTACCGCCGGAGGTCATCGTTGACACGGCGGTAAATGAGAATATAAAACTTGTTGGTCTCAGCGCGCTCATGACTACGACAGTCGTGAGCATGGAGGAGACGATCCGTCTCCTGCGCGGGAAAAAGCCCGACACCAGAGTGGTGGTGGGCGGCGCTGTGATGACGCAGGAATACGCGGACGCGATCGGCGCGGACTGCTATGCGAAGGACGCAATGGCAACCGTGCACTACGCGGAAGACGTGTTTGGAGCCTGACCGGATATCAGGCCATGCGGGCTCAGCCCTCGACGATCAGGTATCTGCCGTCGCCGATATCAAAGACCTCGGAGGCCTGCATGATATCTTCGCCGGTCATGTCGACGCCGGTCTCTTCAAAATATTTGCGGACAGCACGTTTACCCTTGACGACGACAGCGAACATCATCTCCAGAAATTCGTCTGCTTCTTCATGAGTTTCGGCGACTTTTTCGGGAAAAAGCTGCAGCTGGTTCTCAAGAAAACAATCGAGCACTTTTTTGTCATAATTAGCCATAGGTATACCCTCCATGAATCTGTTAAAATTATTTCACAGACTGCGAGGAAGTTCAAGGAAGCGATCACAATTCCGCCCGCACAGGATGCGCCCGGAGGAAAGGAATAAAAATGATAGATATCAGCAAACTGACAGAGAAAGACTTGTGTTTCATGTTCGACCACACCAATCTGAAGGCCTTTGCCACCACTGCAGATATTACAAAACTCTGCGAGGAAGCTAAGGAATACGGCTTTCGGATGGTCGCGATCAATCCCCTTCACACCCACCTTGCCAGCTGGATCCTGAAGGGCAGCAACGTGCATGTAGGTCCCTGCATCAGCTTCCCTCTGGGGCAGAATACCATCGAGGAGAAGGGCACCGAGGTCCTTATGGCGATCTCCCAGGGCGCGGATGAGATCGACTATGTGACGAACATCACTGCAGTCAAGGACGGAAACTGGGACTATGTCGAGCGCGAGATGACAACGATCGCGGATATCTGCCGCTCAGCCGGCGTGCTCTCCAAGGTCATCTTTGAGAACTGCTATCTCGAGAAATCTGAGATCGAGCATCTGGCCAAAATATCGCTGCGCGCGAAGCCTGATTTCATCAAGACATCCACCGGCTTCGGAACCGGCGGAGCTACTGTCGAGGATGTGGCGCTCATGAAGCAGGTCGTAGGCGACGATGTGGAAGTTAAGGCTGCAGGCGGCATCCGTGACTGGAAGACCTGCAAGGCTATGATCGAAGCAGGCGCGTCGCGCATCGGCTGCTCGGCAGGCATGCAGATCCTGGAGGGATTCAGGGCCGAGAGAAGCTGAAAGATCGGTTAAATAGTATCCAAACATGTCAAAGAGCCCTGCAGCGAACTGCAGGGCTCTTTTTGATAGCCATTATTTATAAAGTCAGCAGGTACTTCTCCGCGCTGGTGACAGCGTTTGCGCCGTCGGCTACGGCGGTTACGACCTGGCGGAGCTGCTTGGTGCGCACATCGCCTGCTGCGAAGACACCGGGCACGTTAGTGGCGCCGGTCTCGTCTGCGATGATGTAACCCTTCTCGTCCATAGCGACGTGGTTGCGGGCAAACTCACTGCGGGGAGTGATGCCAACTGCGATGAATACGCCGGAGACGGGGATGGTGCGCTCACTCTTGTCAAATTTGTTGACGACAGTGGCCTTCTCGACCTTCATGCCGCCGGTGATGGACTTGAGGTTGGAATTCCAGACCATTTCCACGTTGGGAAGAGAGAGGAGGTTCTCCTGCAGGATCTTTGCTGCCCTCAGTTCATCCCTGCGGTGGCAGACATAGACCTTGTTGCAGCCGCGCGCGAGGAAGATGGCATCTTCAACAGCGACATCGCCGCCGCCGACTACCAGGACATCCTTGCCGCGATAGAAGGCTCCGTCGCATGTGGCGCAATAAGATACGCCCATGCCGCCGTATTGATTCTCGCCCTCTGCGCCGAGTTTGCTGTGAGTGGCGCCGGAAGCGATGATGACTGCCTTGGCCTCATAGGTGCCCTCATCGGTGATCACTTTCTTGACCGGTCCGGTGAGGTCGAGACTCTGCACAAATCCGTTGACGGTTTCCACACCGAGCTTCTCGGCGTGCTCGGCCATCTTCATAGCCAGGTCCATGCCGGAGAGTCCCGGAAGTCCCGGATAATTGTCGATTTCATAGGTGTCGATGATCTGTCCGCCGTTGACATAGTTCTGCTCGATGACAATGGCGTTCAGTCTCGCCCTTGAGGCGTAGATAGCGGCAGAGAGGCCTGCGGGGCCCGCGCCGATGATGATCAGGTCGTACATTAAAGTTCTCCTTGTTTGCTGTCAGCCCATTGGCAGCTGATGATCAGATGTTCTTCTCAAACTTATCCTTCATGGCGGGCTTCGGGATCGCGCCTACTACGCGGTCGACGGGCTGGCCGTTCTTGAAGAAGATCATGTTCGGAATGCTCATGATGCCGTATTTCTGTGCGAGATCGCCGCACTCGTCAACGTTGACCTTGCCGACCTTGATCCGGCCCTCATATTCCTCTGCCAGTTTGTCGATTACAGGGCTCATCATCTTGCAGGGGCCGCACCAGTCTGCGTAGAAATCTACAAAAACGGGAAGATCGCTCTGAAGGACCTCAGCGTCGAAATTGCTCTCATCAAATCTGTTTACCATGGGTATCTCCTTTCTATATATGCTAATTTTATCTCTTTTGGTTGCTTACAAATAGATTTTACACAATCCAATCAGAACTGTCAACACTATTCTTTGATGAATTCAATCGGCAGTTGTTGTATAATACCACTATACGATATTTTGGCGCGGAAGTTGAGTAAAACCTGTGCCGAAATAATGCTGTCAAGGTTAAATCAAGATCGGAGGAAGAGATATGGGTTATGCGGAAGAATATAAGCAGAAACTGGTGACAGCCGCGCAGGCTGCGGCAGTGATTCAGGACGGCGACTGGGTCGATTACGGCTGGTGCGCCACAACGAACGTCGCGGTGGACAGAGAACTCGCCAAGAGAATGCCCGAGATGCACGATGTGAAGATTTACGGCGGTATCCTGATGCACGCGCCTGAGATTTTCAAAATAGAGAATCCCCAGGAGCACTTCATCTGGAACAGCTGGCACATGAACGGCGTGGAGAGAAAGGCGGCCTCCACAGGGCTCAGCTTCTACGGACCGCTCAAGTATTCGGAGCTTCCCCGCTATTATCTGGACAGAGAGGATCCTTTAGACGTGGCGATCATGCAGGTCGGCCCCATGGACAGACACGGCTATTTCAACCTCGGTCCCAGCGCCAGCCACACCTATGCAGTGGTACAGATGGCGAAGAAGGTGATCGTGGAAGTCAATACGAGCATGCCTATCTGCCTCGGTGACAGAAGCGCATATGTTCATATCAGCGACGTCGATATGATCGTCGAAGGCGACAACACTCCTATCGACGCGATGCCTCCGGCAAAGCCCGGCACGGAAGTGGACAAAGCCGTCGCCCAGCTGGTCGTGGACCGGATCCCCAACGGTGCATGCCTGCAGCTCGGCATCGGAGGAATGCCCAACGCGATCGGCAAGATGATCGCAGAGTCTGATCTGAAGGACCTGGGCATCCACACAGAGATGTATGTAGACGCTTTCGTAGATATGGCGGAAGCCGGCAAGATCACCGGCGCGCACAAGAACATCAACAGAGGCCTGCAGACCTATGCTTTCGGCGCGGGCACGAAGAAGATGTACGACTATCTGGATGGAAACCCCGAGTGCATGAGCGCTTCCGTTGACTATGTCAACAACGTGAAGCAGATCGGCGCGCTGGATAACTTCATTTCCATTAACAACGCGGTTGACTGTGATCTGTTCGGACAGATCAACGCTGAGAGCGCGGGAACAAAGAACATCTCCGGCGCGGGCGGACAGCTTGATTTCGTCATCGGCGCATATGCTTCGAAGGGCGGCAAGTCCTTTATCTGCATGTCATCCACTTTCACAGACAAGCAGGGCAATCTCGTAAGCAGAATCAGACCTACTCTGGCGAACGGCAGTATCGTCACAGATACCCGCGCGAACGCTATGTACATCGTGACAGAGTACGGCGTGGCGATGATGAAGGGCCGCACGACCTGGCAGAGAGCGGAAGACCTGATTAACATCGCGCATCCGCAGTTCAGGGACCAGCTTATCGCGGAGGCGGAGAAGATGCACATCTGGAGACGCAGCAACAAGAGATGACCCGGATACGGGATCTGCGGGAGAAAGCAGGAATCTTACGCGGAGAGAGCGTAGCTCTCTCCGCTGTTTTGATTTTATGACAGATCGGACGTCGGTATCTGATATGAATTGCACATAATTGACCGAAAAATCAGAAAACATATATATAATCCTGCTATTAATTGACAATTTCTAAAATGCGAGTATAATGAAAGTATCAAATAATCCAAAGGAGGTACGGTCCAAAGTACAACTGAATATTTCCTAATCAAGAAAATTTTTTGAATGCGGAGGTACAATCCATTGGACAAGAATCATTGAAAAGGGGTGTTGGGCAGATTGTTCGGCACCCCTTTTCTCATGGGTGGAATTGAAAACCCGGATAGGGTATAATGAACGCTGACAAGATTTGTAAGGTTTTTGAATTCAAAGAGTCTTAAGGGGCATCAATGAAGGACACTATTTTGATCGTAGAGGATGACAGGGATATTCTGGAAGTGGTCACCATCATGCTGGGGAGAGAGGGGTTTCGGGTCCTCAAGGCGACAAACGGGAAAGAGGCGATCGAGGAGATTTCAAAGAAGCCGGACCTGATCATATTGGATGTAATGCTGCCGGATATGGACGGATTCACGGTATGCCGCAGAATACGGGAGGAATCGCTGGCTCCGGTATTGTTCCTGACAGCCAAGACCGGCGTACAGGATAAGACAGAGGGACTTGAAGCCGGCGGAGATGATTACCTGGTGAAGCCCTTTTTTCAGGAGGAACTGCGGGCAAGGATCCGGGCACTTCTAAGGCGCTATGAGAAATATCGCGGCAAGGAGCAGGCAGAGACCCGGGAGAGCTGCCTGGAGATCGGACGCTTCCGCGTGAGCCTGGAGTTTAATGAAGTGTACAAGGATGGAAACCTGATCAGCATGACGGATATCGAGTATAAGATCCTCAAGCTGCTGATGCAGTACCGGAACAAAATCTTTTCTATTCAGAACATATATGAAAGCGTCTGGGAAAAGCCGTATTTTTACGACGCCAATAACACGGTCATGGTTCATATCCGCAGACTTCGGCTGGCAATTGAAGACGACCCGAGGAAACCCGTCTTTATCCGTACGGAATGGGGGAGAGGCTACAGGTTCGTAAGTGAATAGACGATCGATCATGGGGAAGTTTACAGGCCTGATCGCAGTGGCTTTTATACTGTCGGCCTGTCTTTTCTTCCTCAGTTGTAATATCAGTAATTATATCATTGACAGGATAAGCGACGCGAAGACCGATGAAAAGATCGTGAGCGAGCTGGAGACCTACGCCAATGAGAACCGGCTGAAGCCGGACAACAGGAAAGAGCTCTGGAAATGGTGCAGGGCAGGAGAGGTGGATATTGAAGTGTTCGTGGACGGACACCTCGTATTCAGCTCTATTTTTGATGTGGAGGACAGGCAGTTCAACATGGAAGAATCTGAGCGGGATAAGGAGAAAGCCCGCCGGGTGCAATTTGGAGGTGTAGCAGCGGACGTTGTTTTTTATCCGTACTTTCATTTGTATGGTAAGACGATGGCTGTGGAGACAGCTGCCTCAGTCCTGCTCTGTTTTGTAATAATCATCATCGCGATCCGCAAAGAGATCAGGTACATTCACCTGGTCAACGAGGAGATCCAGGTACTGGAGGGAGGAGACCTGACAAAGGAGATCACTGTCAGGGGGGACGATGAGATCACGATGCTGGCGGAAAGCGTCAATGAATTCAGGAAGAGTATGCTGAATCAAATGGTTATGATCGAACAGCTTGAAAAGAGCAACCGCCTTACACTTGCCGAGATCGCGCATGACCTGAGAACGCCGCTCACATCTCTTATCATGTATCTGGATTTTGCACAGAAGGAGATCGAGGGAAAGGAGCCGGCGGCAGAATTGTATCTGACCAGGGCAAGAGAGAAGAGCGCGAGACTCAAAAATCTCCTGGACCAGAACTACAGTTATACAACGATGCAGGATTATTTCCAGATGGAGAAAACGGTGGAGCCGGCCTACGAGGTGCTGCGCGGATTTCTGGGAGATATCAATTCGGGTCTTGAGAGAGAGGGATTCTTCGTGCGGTCTGAGATCAGCTTCGGGCACAGCAGAATTTTGGTGCAGAGAGACGCGGTCGCCAGAGTATTCGGGAATCTCATGACCAATATCAATAAATACGCGAGCAAAGAGGACGAGGTACTGGTCTGCTGCAGAGAGCGGGAAAAATATGTGGAAGTCGCGGCGGTCAACAAAGTCAGGATTTTTGAGGGAGAAAAACCTGAGAGCACGGGATTCGGTTCCCGAATAAGCAAAAGGCTGATGGAGGAGATGAACGGGGACTACAGTGTGGAGGAGTCCGACGGCGTTTTCACGACTACGCTGAGATTTCTCAAGGTTTGATTCCCCTGTGTCAAAATTTGGAACAGGCGGCAGGCTTCCTGCACAGGCAGACTTGGCAGCGAATGGGACAGGTGCTATAATTATGACGATTGTATAACATAGGAGTGTTATACAATAAATAATAATGTAATGATATGCGAAAAGGATTGCACAGTGTGTAATTGTTTTCGAATAAGGCAGGTGGCATTGTGAAGAAGAGAGAGTTGATCAGACGATGGGGAATCCTGTTCCTTTCGTTCTCGCTAATAACCGGTACAGCGTCTGTGCCCTCTTATACAGTAACTGCAGCTGATGCGGGCAGCTATGGAACCGACAGCGGGGAGATCGCGCCTGAACCTGAACCCGAACCTGAACCTGAGCCTGATCCTGAACCCGATCCGGGTCCCGGAGGCGGAGGGGATGACGGCGGCGAAGACAACTCGGGAACCGGCGGAGGCGGCAGTCCGGCGCAGACGGGCGGCGATGAGAACGGCGACGACAGCGGGACCGGTGGAGCCGGCGGCGGCAACACGACAGGAAGCACGACGGGAAATACGGCGGGAGACAATACGGGCAGTACCTCGGAAGAGATCGGTGCCGGCGGTGATACTTCGGATACAACGAGCACAGGGATGACTGCCGCCCCGGAGGGCAATACCGGAGCGACGTCTGAAGTGGCAGCACAGATCGAACCTGTCAAGATCGGCAAGATGGATGAGCCGGAAGGTTACAAAGAAGCCGAGAATCACAATGGCACCAACGAAGAGCTGATCTCTCAGCAGCATATTGTGACAGACCTGCCTGAGATCCGCAGGGATTTTCGCTTCACGACCGTTGACAAGGTCTATGCGTTCAGTGCCCGGGAAATGGATATATACGAGGAACAGAAAGAGGATTCCAAGGTTGTCGGGACAATAGCCAGAAATGGTATTCTCTATGAACTGGAGAATGAGGACAACGGGTGGATCTATGTGGAATCGGGAGAAGCGAGAGGGTTTGTCCGCGAGGAGGACCTGATCCGCGGCGATGAGGCGGAGCAGCTTCTGGAGTTCCTTGAAAGACAGGCCTCACGCATTACGGCGATGCTTCCCAAAGGTGTTTCCAAAGAGTCTTACTTCTTCACAGCCCAGGATACAGTTCCTTATTATGAGAATGAAGCATATGCATTTCGCAGGATCACTACGCAGGAAGTCGTGATCGAAGCAGAGGCGGCTCTTTCGAAGTCTGATACAGGGATTCGGGAAGAAAGCAGCGACGATGCGCGTATTGTGGGAAGCCTGAAAGAAGGCGATCTCGTTTACGTGATCGAAGAGGCCGATGACGGATGGCTGTTTGTGGAATCCGGTGATGTGCGCGGATTTATCCTTTCCGATGAGCTTGACCGGAGTAATTCCGTACAGGCGCAGATCGACGAAGAAGGGGAGTCCTCGTTTGGCACTGCGAAGGAAGTGATCGCACCCAAGGAGAATCAGGCGGTCTATTACAGCCTGTCTTCTGTCAAGGAAGGTGCTAAATATAACGAGGTCAGAGAGAAGATACTGGAAAAAGCGCTCTCATGCGTCGGAAATCCTTACGTGTGGGGCGGCACCAGCCTGACGCACGGCGCGGATTGTTCCGGGTTTGTACAGACGCTGTACGGCATGTTCGGATACAAACTTCCGAGAGTGGCGGCCGCGCAGTCCCAGGTAGGGACCCAGATCCCGGTGAGCGACGCGGCTCCGGGAGACCTGATCTTCTTTGCCAAAAACGGATATGTATATCATGTCGCAATGTATGCGGGAGACGGAAAGACGGTCGAAGCGTATAGCAGCCAGTATGGCATTATCACGACGGAACTGAGTGACAGAAGTGCCGTGTGGGCGACAAGGATCATCGAGGACTAAAGTTCATAAGAGCATAGTAAGAGGGCTGCCGTTTCAACGGCAGCCCTTATTGCGTGCTCTTTTTTGTCAGAGAACCGGTTTTTCGGGGTCTTGTTCGGCAGGAGGTTCCATAGAAGCGGTTTCCTCTGTTTCCGCGTCAGAAGATTCCCCGGACGGAACTTCCGAAGTCTCTTCGGCGATGAGTTCCTTTTCCGGAGCCTCGGGTTCAGGCTGTCCCTCCTGTTTACCTGCGCGGCGCGACATGATCATCCAGAACAGGAACAGCAGAAGGCCGGCAGCAGAGAGACACAGGCCATAGAGAAGACCGGGCGTCTCGTAGCGCAGCTCAATGGTGTGACGGCCGGGAGTGAGCCAGAGTCCGGAGAACATGAGATTTACGTTCTCAAGGACTGCCGGAGTACCGTCCACATAGGCTTTCCAGCCGGTGGAGTAGGGGACCGTCAGGCACAGGAGTTTGTTGTCTGAGACAGTGATCTCTCCGGTGACGCCGCCTGAGACGAAGCTGCTCTTATTCTGAGAGATCTTCACATTTTCGAGAGATTCGGCGCCGAGTTTCGCTATTTTGTCAGAGTAGCCCGACAGGGGCTCTGAGACTACGGAGAACTCGTCAAAGTGATATACGCCGGGTCTGGGGAAGGTGACCACAATGCTGTCGATCCCCTCTCTTACCGTGTAGGAATTGAGCAGGAAGTCCTGGCGGCCCGAGTAGAACTGCTCGTCTCCCGGCAGGATGTAATTGACCTCGTTGCTCGTGAGGACCGTTTCGCCGCTCATGAAGTCCGCGCCGATCTTCACGTTGGAGGCGGGACGGGAATTACCGACCATCACGCGGATCTTGTACCGCTCGTAAGGTGTCAGCGCGCTGAACATTTCGGGCGTGAACTGATCCTCCGGGTCACAGGATTTATCGTCGGAGTAGAGATCGAGCAGGGTGGTTTCCCGGTAGTTTATGTTCTTCATGTAGAGATAGCATTCACCGGATGTGACCGGGGCAAAAGTCAGCTTCACCTGGGAACGAGCCTCAGTCACGACGAAAGTGCGGTCATCTGTCTGCACAACGCTGTTGTGAAGGCACTCGCTCTCAAAGGGTACATTTTGGCAGTCAAGACCGGCGGCGATCTCTTCGATGGACCGGCTGTCCTGCAGGCTCCCGGCCGAATCGGTCACGGCGTGAGAGAGGAGAACTTCCTGCCTCTGGGCCGGAGTGAGAGTGTCGAACTGCTGCCGGCTGATGGTGCGGTCGTACGTGTATCCCAAAGGGAGAGGACTCAGATTCGGGTAAACGGAGTTTGCCGTATTCTGATCCAGAGATTTATCTGAATAGCCCGTCGGCAGTTTTTCCGGGTGCATGCAGTAGAGGTAACTCACGGAAGCCAGTTCGTTGAGGATGGCCCGGTTATCGAGGTTGGTGAACTGCCAGGCGTTGTTATTTACGTCGGAGACAGCGAGGGAATCCAGATATTCCAGCACATAGGGGCTGTTGACGCTCCAGAAGGACTGGGTGGAGGACAGCCCGTTAAGCATGGAAGTATTCTGATACCAGAAACCGGGCTCCGTGTTGGAGACTCTCACGAAGGACTCCCCGTCAAATCCGATCGACGAAGAGATCTGGGAAGTGTCGTTGAGCCACATGTTCCTGTCATTGGCCGGAGAAGCGCCAAGCCCTGTCCGGAAGGGAGCCAGGCAGTCCAGTTCTTTATAACTCTCGATCCTGTCGCTGAAGCGGGGGTCGTTCTCGCAGATGCCGTTGAGACAGATGCTGACGACTGTGAGAAGGAGGATACCGCGTTCCGCGCGAATGATCCGCTTAGCCCGCCTGCGCTCTGCTTTCGGATCTTCGGCGCTGCCGGCATCGTCTGCCGCAAACTCAGACCTCTGGGCGAGGAACAGGTGGAAGAGAGTAAAGCCGGTTAAGATGACCGGTATCAGGAAATTGATCTCCAGCTTATAGGAGAGGAAGAAGCACACGGCAAAATAGAGAGTGAAGCCGACGGCCATCACTTTTTTCTGAACGCGGGTCAGTGTAAAGAGCAGGGGCCACAGTTCCGCGACAAGCATGGCGATCAGAGCAGAATAAGCCCAGCACCAGCGGTTGATCGGGTAGGAAAAGCCGTTGGTAAGATATCCGAAAGCAGGGATGAACAGGAGGGCCGAGTACAGAAGGAACTGAAGGCGCAGCTTGATAAAGCCCTTAGCGCTAAAGAGGAGAAAAACGCACAGGAGCGCGGTCCCCGCATAGCAAAGAGCGCCGTACTGCACTTCGTTGCAGGCAAGAAAATCAAGAGGCAGCATGCGGCAGGAGCGGGCTTCGTAGAAAAGAGTGATAGCCGGCTTAAGAGCGATGCGCTTGTTGCCAAGGACTGTGACGGCCATGGGGAGCAGGATGGCGCCTCCCATAGCGACGCCGACCGTTCCGCCCGCAAACATGACGCCGATCTCGGCAAAGCGGCGTTTGAACTCCCCGCGTGCAATGGGGAAATAGCGGAAGCAGGCGTACATTACGGCCAGAACCGCGATGCTGACGATAAAATAGAAGTTGCTCACGGTCGCAAGGAAGATGGAAATGATAAATGTCCAAGGCTTACGGCCGTCGCGGACCTTCTCGATCCCAAGAAGAACGAGAGGGAAAATGATCATTGCGCTGAGAAAGATCGGCTGACCGAAGCAGGTGATCAGCGCGAATCCGCAGAAGGTATAGATCAGGGAGCCTGCGAGGCATCCTTTGTCATGCTTCGCAGAGGGCCAGCGGAAGCGGCAGAGCGCGGACATGGCAAGGCCTGAGCAGTAATTCTTGACCGGGATCAGCAGGCAGTAGAACAGATAGATATATTTGGCCGGCACAAAGGCGCTCATGAGATAGAAAGGGTCGCCCACGCCGTAGTATGCCAGAGTGCTCATGGCGTCCGAACCGTATCCGATACTGAAGGAATAAGTGGAGATTGCCTTAAAATCTAATCTGATAAGTGATTTTAATGTCTGGCGGTACCATCTGGAGATAAAGATCATTGCCTTGAGATGCTGCGTATAGGAATCGTGTGCCCAGACAAAACTCTTGCGGGTGAGAATAAACGGAGCATATATGATAAGTGCGGTGATCAGAAAAAGAATTGTGAATCTGAAGTAGTAAGAAACCCTGTTTTTTAATGTTGAAGCGTTCATTATAAACCTCCGGGAGAAGTCTTCAGTGTATCTTATCATATTATATTCTATAACAAAAGAGAGCCGCAGGTCACGGAAAGAATAGCAATGGCGGAAGTGCGCAAGTGTGTTATTATGATAGGAGTATCTATCAATAAAGGAGCAAAAGACTGAATGCAGATCATTGAAACGATTGCCCTGAAACTGGGCGTAAAAAACTGGCAGGTGGAGGCGGCTGTAAAGCTCATCGACGAGGGAAACACGATCCCTTTCATCGCCAGATACAGAAAAGAAGCAACGGGAACACTCACGGACGAACAGCTCCGGGAACTGGGAGAGTCCCTGGCCTATCTTCGTTCCCTCGAGGAGCGCAAGGTCAAGGTCATGGAGAGCATAGAAGCCCAGGGGAAGCTTACCGAAGCGCTGAAGGCTTCCATTGAGGCTGCTCAGACGTTGGTGGAGGTGGAGGACTTATATCTTCCCTACCGCCCCAAGAGAAGGACACGCGCGGGTATTGCCAAGGAGAAAGGGCTGCAGGGTCTGGCGGACTATATTTTGGCCCTTAAACCGGGAAGCGATGTCCGCGGGGAGGCGGTCCGCTATATCGACGAGGAAAAAGAGGTCAAGGGCGCCGATGAGGCCATTGCGGGAGCGATGGATATCATCGCGGAGCAGATCTCCGACGAGGCGCGGTTCCGGGCGTGGATCAGGGAGAAGACCCAGGCCAGGGGAACTGTGGTTACAGCGGAAAAGGCGCACAAAAAGGCGAAGGACGACGCTGAGAAGGATGAAAAGACGCCTGCTAAGCTGAAAGAGCGGCGGAATGTTTATGAGATGTATTTCGAGTACGAGGAAGCGGTCCGCAGGATCCCGGGACACAGAGTCCTCGCGATCAACCGCGGCGAGAAGGAGGGCTTTCTCTCGGTCAAAATAGCGGCGCCCGAAGAGGACATTCTTTTCTACCTTGAGAGACAGGTGACCCGCGGAGCAAAGGACCCGGATCCGGACGCCTTTTCCTATATCAAGGCGGCTGTAAAGGACAGTTATGACAGACTGATCGCGCCCGCCATAGAGAGAGAACTCAGGAATCAGCTGACGGAAGAGGCGGAGGACGGAGCGATCCGCGTGTTCGCCTCCAACCTGGAGCAGCTTCTGATGCAGCAGCCCATCGCGGGCAAGGTGGTCCTGGGGTGGGACCCTGCTTTCCGAACCGGCTGCAAGCTGGCCGTTGCGGACCCCACGGGAAGGATCCTCGATACAAAAGTGATCTATCCCACAGCCCCGCAGAATAAGGTCAGGGAGGCCAAACAGGAACTGCAGAAGCTTGTCAGCAAGTACAACGTATCTGTGATCAGCGTCGGAAACGGCACAGCCTCAAGGGAATCCGAGCAGGTGATTATAGATTTCATCAAAGAGCAGAAGAAACCTCTGCAGTACGTGATCGTCAACGAGGCGGGCGCATCCGTATACAGTGCCAGCAAGCTCGCGACGGAAGAATTTCCGCAGTTTGACGTGGGGCAGAGAAGTGCGGCATCCATCGCCAGGAGGCTTCAGGATCCGCTGGCGGAACTGGTCAAGATCGATCCCAAAGCGATCGGCGTGGGTCAGTATCAGCATGACATGAACCAGAAGAAGCTGGACGGCGCCCTCACCGGTGTCGTGGAAAAGTGTGTCAACAGGGTCGGTGTGGACCTGAACACAGCCTCTTTCTCTCTTTTGTCCTATATCTCAGGCATCAGCAAGACGGTGGCCAAAAACATTGTTTCCTACAGGGAGGAGAATGGAGCATTCCGCAGCAGAAAAGAGCTGCTTAAAGTCGCGGGACTCGGTCCCAAGGCATTCCAGCAGTGCGCGGGATTTCTGCGGATCCGGGGAGGATCCCAGCCCCTCGATGAAACGTCCGTGCACCCGGAGAGCTATCCTGCGGTGGAAGAACTTATGAAGAGCATGGGACTGTCGATGAACAGGGAGTCCTTCAAGGCTGCCGCACGGATGGTCAAAGATCCGGCGAAGAAGGCGGAGGAACTCGGGATCGGCGAGCTTACGCTCCGGGACATCCTGCAGGAGCTTGAAAAGCCTGCCAGAGATCCCCGCGAGGATATGCCGGCACCGGTCCTTCGCAGCGATGTGCTGTCCATGGAGGACCTTAAGCCCGGTCTCAAACTGAAAGGGACCGTGCGCAATATCGTGGATTTCGGAGCTTTTGTGGATATCGGAGTACACCAGGACGGCCTGGTCCACATCTCCAAAATGAGCAGAAAATATATCAAACATCCTCTGGAAGTCGTGCGCGTAGGGGATGTGGTAGAAGTGACTGTACTCGGCGTCGACGCCGCCAAGAAAAGGATCTCCCTCTCTATGGTTGAGGATTGACCGGAAAGGATCCAGACATGAGCGAATCAGTATTTAACACGCAGGTTTATGCTTCCGTTGCCCGCAAGGCCCAGGCGGAAGGGATCGTCATGCTTGAAAACAGGGACAATGCGCTTCCCCTGAAAAAAGGAAGCCGGATCGCTCTGTTCGGGCGCAGCCAGTTCCGGTATTACAAGAGCGGCACCGGATCCGGCGGCATGGTGAACACGACATATGTGACCGGCGTCAGGGAAGCTATTCTTGAGAGGGAAGCCTATGTACTGGCGCCCTCCCTTGAAAAAGCCTATGAAGAGTGGCTCCCGGATCATCCCTTCGACGAGGGATGCGGCTGGGGAACAGAGCCGTGGTTTCAGGAGGAAATGGAACCCTCAGAGGAACTTGTGCGTGCAGCAGCCGGAGAGGCGGAAGCCGCAGTAGTGATCATCGGCAGGACTGCCGGCGAGGACCAGGATAATAAGCCCGAGGGCGGAAGTTACTACCTCACCGGGACGGAGGAGACCATGCTGGAGAGAGTCTGCGCGGCTTTTCCCCGAACCATTGTCCTTCTCAACGTCGGCAATATCATCGATATGAAATGGGTGGCAAAATATCGCCCGGCAGCGGTCCTCTACATCTGGCAGGGCGGCCAGGAGGGCGGAAACGGCGTTCTTGACGTGCTGACGGGAGAAGTTTCGCCCAGCGGCAAACTGTCTGATACGATCGCTTATAATATAAGCGATTATCCCTCTGACAAGAATTTCGGAGATCCCGACAGGAACTTCTATACAGAAGATATTTATGTGGGATATCGATATTTTGAAACATTTGCGAAGGAGAAAGTGCTGTATCCTTTCGGATTCGGACTTTCCTATACGAAATTCGAGGTCCGCGGACTCGGAATGGAGAGTGCGGGGGACGATACGATTAATTTCCGGGTCAGAGTCGTGAACACCGGCTCTGTCGCAGGAAAAGAAGTGGTGCAGATCTACTGTGAAGCGCCCCAGGGCAGGCTCGGAAAGCCCGCAAGGGTTCTGTGCGCTTACAGAAAGACCATTAAGCTGGATCCCAGACAGTACCAGGACCTGCGCCTCAAGGTGCCGATGAGAGCGATCGCGAGTTACGATGACAGCGGAGTGACCGGATATAAGTCCTGCTGGGTCCTTGAGGAGGGTGAGTATGTCTTCCATCTGGGCAGCAGCGTGAGAGATACAAAACCCTGCGGGAGTTTCCGGCTAAACGGCACAGCGCCCATCGAGCAGCTCGAGGAAGCAATGGCGCCCATCCGGGCTTTTGAGAGAATGAGACCCGCGCGGAAAGCGGATGCTGCCGGTTCGGAAAGCCTTTACGAAGTGACGTATGAGCCTGTTCCGCTGAGGACAGTGCCGCCTCTGACCAGAAGAGCACAAAGGCTTCCGGCGGAGATCCCCTATACGGGGGACAAGGGCTGGCGGCTCTGCGACGTCGGCGACGGCAAGGTATCCATGGATGATTTCCTCGCGCAGCTCACCGACGAGGATCTGATCTGCCTCACCAGGGGAGAGGGCATGTGTTCCCCTAAAGTCACATCCGGCACAGCGGCTGCTTTCGGCGGCGTCACAGACAGGCTGCTCGGCTTCGGCATACCTCTCGGCTGCTGCTCGGACGGACCCAGCGGGATCCGCATGGACAGCGGGACGAAGGCCTTTTCCATGCCTTCCGGCACCTGCCTTGCCTGCACCTGGAACAACGTGCTGGTCAAAGAACTGTACAACTGGGAGGGACTGGAACTGCGCAAGAACCGCATCGATTCCCTGCTCGGCCCCGGCATGAACATCCACAGGCATCCGCTGAACGGCAGAAACTTCGAGTACTTTTCCGAGGATCCTTTCCTCACCGGAAAGATGGCAGTCGTGCAGCTGCGCGGCATGCGCGAGAGCATGGCGGCCGGCACGATCAAGCATTTCTGCGCCAACAACCAGGAGTACCGCCGCATGAAGACGGACAGCGTCATTTCGGAGAGAGCGCTCAGGGAGATCTACCTGAGGGGATTTGAGATCGCTGTCCGGGAAGGCGCGGCGACCTCCGTCATGACCACTTACGGTTCGGTGAACGGTTCGTGGACAGCGTCCCAGTACGATCTTCTGACGACGATCCTGCGCGGACAGTTCGGTTTCGGCGGCATTGTCATGACTGACTGGTGGGCAGCCGGAAGCGAGGAGAACGGACCCGAGAGTATTGGGCAGACATCCACGATGATCAGGGCCCAGAACGACCTGTATATGGTTACCTTCAGCTCTGAAAAGAACGCGAACGGCGACGACACGGCCGAGGGACTGGCAGAGGGTCGGATCACCCGGGGAGAGCTTCAGAGATCCGCGCGCAATATCTGCCGCTTCCTCATCGACACGCCGGCCTATCTTCGCATGTACGGCAGAGAGACTGATCTTGACAGAAGTCTTGAAAGGGCCAGAGAAGAAGAGGACCGCAGCGGCGGCTCGGGGATCAGCGTCCTGGTGGAAAAGAGCTGCGAGATCCCCGCGGACAAGATCGTGACGGGCAAAGGCTCCATGAACATCATTGAAGTGCAGATAAAGGAGAGAGGAACCTATCTCCTCGAAGCGGAGGTGCGCTCGGAACTGGATAACGCCCTGGCGCAGATCCCGATGTCTGTATCGATCGGTTCCCACGCCATCGAGACGGTCTCCCTGCCCGGTTCTCAAACGGAGTGGAAGAAGATCGCCATTGAACTTCCTTCCGTCATGAGCTTTACATTTTATCTCAAGTTATTTTTCGCACTGGGAGGCATGGGGATCCGCAGCGTAAGGCTGTCTCTTTTGCAGTCCCAGGAAGGAGATGTGGCGGATCACCTCTCCGGAAGACAGACAGACTGATATGGAGGCGGGAATTGGATAAGATCAAAGAACTGTATTTAAAGTACAAGGAAATTATCAACTACCTGATCGTCGGCGTCCTGACTACTGTGGTGAGCCTGACGGTTTATTACGGACTGGTCCTGACAGTTCTCAACCCCCGGAACCCTATTCAGCTCCAGGCTGCCAATATAGCTTCCTGGATCTGCGCAGTGGCTTTCGCCTACTGGGCAAACCGGAAATTCGTGTTCGAGAGCAAGAGCAAGGAGATCGTAAAGGAAGCCGGCGCTTTCGTCACGGCGAGAGTGGGAACACTTGTGATGGATATGGTGTTTATGTTCGTGACAGTGTCCCTTTTCGGCATGAACGACAAGGTGGCGAAGCTCCTGGATCAGGTGATGGTCACAATTGCGAACTATGTTTTCAGTAAGCTCTTTGTCTTTAAGGATAAAAAGGAGTAAGCCGCTATGAAACTGATGGTCTTTGACGTGGGCGGAACCGAGATCAAATACTGCGTGATGGATGAATCACTTGTGAGAGAAGAAGCCGGCAGCGTTCCGACGCCGATGAGTTCTCAGGAGGAGTTTTTCGATCTGCTCTGCCGCCTTTATGAGCCCCACAGGGGAGAAGTGGAAGGGATTGCCATGTGTCTTCCCGGCTTTATTGACAGCGAAAACGGCAGATGCCTGGGCGGAGGAGCTCTTCGCTACAACCAGGGAAGAGATGTGGCAGGTCCGCTGTCGGAGAGGACCGGTGTGCCGGTACACATCGCCAATGACGGCAAGTGCGCGGCTCTGGCGGAACTTCGGGACGGAGCCCTCAGAGGCTGCCGCAATGCCAGCGTCTACATCATCGGTACCGGTGTCGGAGGCGGCCTGATCATTAACGGAGAGATCCTGAACGGCAGTCACTTCACGGCGGGTGAATTCAGTTTCCTGCGCCTCACAAACACGGACTGGCACGATCCCGGAACTACTGCAGGCATGGTTTGCAGCACAACGGGGCTTTTGGATCTCAACCGCAGATTCGTCGGCTTCAGTACGGATCCTCTTCTCAACGGCCGGCAGTTTTTTGAAAAGGTGAATGCCGGAGACAGGATGTCCCTGCAGGTCCTGCGCAGATTCTGTATGCAGGTAGCTATGAATATTGCAAATCTCACGATCCTCCTGGATCTGGAGAAAGTGGCTATAGGAGGCGGGATCAGCAGACAGCCGATCCTCCTTGAGACCATTCGGGAATGCCTGGATGAGATCTACAGTAATCCCGGTCCCTATTTTGACCCGGCGCTGCCAAAGACGGAGATCGTCAGCTGCAGATACGGGAGCGAGGCGAACCTGGTGGGAGCTTACCACTTCTACACGGAGGCAAAAAAATAAGAGGCTGCCGCTTAAAGCGGCAGCCCTTTTTTGCTTTTACAGGCATCCAAATTCTATCATGGCTTTCCTGAGCACTTCCTGATGCTGAGGCTCCATCTCCGTCAGCGGAAGTCTCGGGCGGCCCACTGCATAGCCCTGCATGCACAGCGCGGCCTTTACAGGAATGGGATTGACCTCGCAGAACAGCGCGTTCACAAGGTCCAGAGACTTGAACTGCAGTTTGCGTGCCTCGTCATAGCGGTTTGTCAGGCAGTACGCTACCATGTCGTGGGTCTCCTTAGGAGCTACGTTGGAGAGCACAGAGATCACGCCGATGCCTCCGAGGGAGCAGATCGGGACGATCTGGTCGTCGTTTCCCGAATAGATGTCAATGATGCCGTCTCCGAGCGCGGCAAGCTTTGCGACCTGGCTGATGTTGCCCGACGCCTCTTTGATCGCCACGATGTTGTCTACTTCCTTTGCAAGTCTGACTGCCGTCTCGGGCAGGATATTGGATCCCGTTCTGGACGGAACGTTGTAAAGAACGCAAGGGATATCGATCGCGCCGGCAATTGCCGAGAAGTGCTGGAACAGTCCGTTCTGCGTCGCCTTGTTGTAGTAGGGAGCCACGAGAAGGCAGCCGTCCGCGCCAAGCTGCTGCGCCTCTTTGGACATCATGATCGCGTGTGCGGTATTGTTGGATCCCGTTCCGGCGATGACAGGGATCCTGCCCGCTGTCTTCTCAACAGTGTAGCGGATCGCCTCCAGATGCTCGTCATCCTCCAGAGTCGGCGCTTCGCCTGACGTTCCGCAGATAATGATCGCGTCTGTGTGGCCGGCGATCTGGTCCTCGATCAGCGTGCCCAGTACTTCATAGTTGATCTCTCCGTTGTCTTTCATGGGCGTTACAATAGCGACACCCGCGCCTTTGAAAATTGCCATTTCGATTCTCCTTTATTTTTTAAAATATCACACACTTTTTCCTGTTTACATTCCGTGTCCCAGAGCTATCAGATAGATCAGATAGTAGATGCCGGACAACAGATGCAGCGCCAGGACAATAGTCGCCAGCACAAATCCGACGCCTCTCTTGTTGCCTGTCATCTGCTCGCTGAAGTAGAGTTTGAGATAAGCCCTGACCGCGGTATACCAGACCAGATAGACTGCCAGCATGTATCCCCACGAGAAGTTTCCGTGGTATGTCCTCTCTCCTTTTTCAGCCAGAAGCAGTCTCCACACAAGCCCCCATAAGAGCATCAGCCACGCGAAAATATCGCCCCAGGTCACGCCCTTTCTGATCGCCGAAAGGACCAGCATGAGGAGAGGGAAGGCCAAAAGGAGCAGCATGGAGATTGGTATGGAAGGGGTTCTGGCTCCCGCCACCACGAAAGGCGCGATCGTAATGCCGCCGGATTTGGAATTCCCGCCGTAGAAGGCGATCACGAACTGAAGAATCATGACGGCCAGTGAGGGAAGGCACACCAGCATGAGCTGAATAGCCGTCCTGAGATTCTTTCCCTTGTACATGATCAGCCAGATGACCATCAGTGTGAAGATCGCGGGATAGAACACCTGGACGAAGCTCGGTTTCGCGAGACAGGAGAGGATCAGCAGGATCGATGTCAGTACAGCTCTGCCGGCCGGAATGCTGTTCTCGAACTCCTCCTTCTTCGCCTGCATGACTATGGATGCTGTCAGGACAAATATCAGGAGCGCGAGCGGTCTGACTGCGATCGTTGTGGGATTGTGCCAGATATTCGGAGAGCCCTGTCCCAGATACGGCTCTTTATTGAACATGGGCACATAGATCGCGCCGACAAGGTGCAGCACAAGATCAAGCCCGGCGATCTCGTGGGATTCAAGACCGGGCACCGTTCTGCGTATTGCCGCAAAAGCGATGATATAAGTCAGGACAATGAGCATTCCGGAAACCAGCCCGGCCGCGATCTCCACTCTGCAGTGAAGGATCTTCACTGCCGCGTAGGTGAGCAGATGCCAAAGCGGCTCCGGGTGGGCCTTAAAGAGGCCGATCGGATCTCCGGGAGTAAGGCTCAGGGCGATCTCTTCGTGCGGACCGTAATCGATGCCTACCAGTGCTGTGAGAAAACCGCAGGTGAACAGGATCATCAGGCTGATCGCGATCAAGACCCATCCTGTTCCGCTGATCTTTCTCTTATCTGTATTTTCCATAAACGTCCTCCTGAGTCAGCAGTTTATAAACTTGCATTTGTAATCATTATACGCTATTTTCCTTCTTCCGACAGACTGAACCGAACTTTATTTCTTCCTATTGCCTTTTTGTGTCTCACGCTTTATTTGCCCGCGCCAAATGCTGTTGTATAATAAAAGCAGTTCATTTGTGAAATACGGAGGTACTGTAATGTCTTATTATTCATCCGATGACCCGCGCTCCTATTCCTCCGGCCGCATCAGGCCTGCAGCGGTTATATTCTGGATCCTGATCATACTCGCGCCCTTTATAAGCGCTGCTCTTTTGCAGCTTCTGACGGGCACCTCCGCGCTCAGGCTGGACGCCTGGAACACCACATGGAATGACGAAGTCGGTTATTATCGCGTGATCCGTCTTCTCCGCTACGAGTTCTATCCCAGAGGCATGTATGGCTTCAATGAAGACGCGCCCGCGAATCTGGCATACGGGCCCTACAATATCTTTACCTACCTGCCCTATTTTGTCCTGTCATTCTTTACAGGCGTGGAGAACCACAACTCCATCTATTACAGCAATGCTGCCCTCGCCGTTCTGGCCGGGCTTTTCTACGTCCTTTTAGTGCGCCCCAGGGCAAGAGAGGGCTTCTTCACCGTGCTCTTTCTGGTCACCTACCTTGTAGCGGGACGCTACGTCTGGTCCGGCATGACAGAGAGCAGTTACAACTTCTTCCTGATCCTGTTCACGGCGCTTGTACTGTGGATGATCAGACATCCGTTCGCGCCGGCCTCTTCGCAGAAAGCGGCCCTGTTCGCGATGATCCTGATCGTCTTCTTCTGGAACACGATGCGCCCGTATTATTTTCCGCTGCTCCTGATCCCCGTATACATGATCTTCAGGCAGAAGAGTGCCCTCTCCGGCGGCGCCAAAGCGCTTTTCTTCCTGCTCTGCATTCTCTCTGCGGCAGCTTCGGTAGGCCTGTTTTTCTTCTTTACGGGATATAACGTCGCGCGTTATTTCTTCGACAGCACACAGACAGAGACTTTGAAACAGCTGCTCAGCACGGGATCCCCGGTAAAGATGGCTGAGCAGATCCTGCACGCCAATCTGGATGCTCTGCGGGAGATCAGGGGCTATCTGTCCGACAGCCGGTGGGCAGGAGGCATCCCCTTACTGTATTTTGCCCAGTCTGTACTGCTGCTGATCCTTTTGATCCGCTCCCTGTTTGCGGGCGATAAAAAAAGAGACGGCCGCTGCGCCGTGATCTTCTTCATGCTGCTCGGAGGCGCCGCAATCTATGAGGCCAACGTCGTCCTGTACAGCCCTGTACAGCTGCACCGCATGATGCTGTCCGTCACTCTGGCTTACGGGCTCCTTCTCATTGAACTCGGCGGCGGGAAGAACAGGATCGGTTTCGAACGGATCGCCGGCGAGATAGCGCTTTTGGCGGTAATGGCTTTCTTCGTTGTGCGGGCCCCGGAGAACTTCCGGCTGCCGCAGATCGACGCGAGTACGCTGAGCGCCGAGGACGAGCAGGCGCTGGAGATCGAATTCCGCGGGATCCTGCCCCTTGAAAATGATCCCTGGGACAACACAATAGCCAAGCTTCCCGAATCCGAAAACCTGCAGTGGGAATACATGCTTCCCACCTATACATCCCTGAACGTGTGCCAGACTGCTGTTTTGGAGAAGCTTCTGACAGATGGCAGTGTACGCAGCAAGTTTGTTCTTCTCTCCGAAAAGTCGGACCTGAATAAGCTCTGCGAAAAGCAGAAATACCGTGTCGTCTGGCAGGGCTACGGCAGGATCATGTACCAGACAAGAGATTAGGGACATCCAGCTGCCGCTTCTGTAATCACGCCTCGGAAGGGTTCACGCAATGAAACCATTTAATAAAAACAATCTCAACACCCCCTGGGTAGCATACACGATCGCAACCTGCTCCGCGGTAGTCCTCTTCTCGATCCTGACGCACCTGGACGTCATCGGGAGCGCTCTGCGCGGCATGGGAGCCTTTCTGTACCCTATTGTTCTCGCCGCGATCATCGCCTATATCCTTAATCCTCTGGTGGATGTCTACAAGAAGCACCTTTTTGCGAATGTACCTTCGGAGCGTCTGCGCGGCAATCTCTCTGTTTTTGGCGCGATCCTTTCCTTCCTGCTTGTGACTCTGATACTGCTGGTATCCCTGATCCCGCAGGTCATAAGCGGCATCGTACAATTCGTAGGCAACTTCGACAGCTATGCCAGTTCCATGCAGCGCCTTCTGGGACGCCTGAATGACTACGCTTTGGAAATGAATCTCGACATATCGGGGCTGATCAGCTCCAGCGGAAGTATCCTCGACACGCTCAGTTCTCTGCTGCCCAGAAGCCTGAACAACATTGTCAACACTTCCATCAATTTGACCAAGAGTATCTTTGAAGCGGTGGTTTCCTTCATACTGGCGGTCTATTTTCTCAGCGCCAAGGACAACCTGAAGGCCGGATTTAAGTTCCTTCTGGAGTCCGTCCTTTCCCCTTCCGTCTATCCGGGAACAATAGATTTTCTGAAAAACTGCCACAACATTATGCTCCGCTATATCGTCTTTGACGTGCTGGACGGCATCATTATCGGCGTCTCCAACGGCCTCTTCATGGCGGCTGCAGGAATGCCTTATGTGGTCCTTGTTTCCGTGCTGGTAGGCGTCACGAACCTGGCTCCGACCTTCGGTCCCTTCGTCGGAGGCATTGTGGGCGCACTCATCCTGCTGCTTGTCAACCCCTGGTACGCCTTGTGGTTTCTTCTCTTTACTCTGATCCTGCAGACCATCGACGGCTATATTTTAAAGCCCAAGCTCTTCGGCGATAACCTTGGCGTTCCTGCCGTCTGGGTCCTGGTCTCCATCATCTTCTTCGGAAGGCTTTTCGGTATCCTGGGTGTCATCATCTCGATCCCTCTGGCAGCCATTGTGAACTATATCTATCAGACACGCATCGTTAACAGGCTTCGGAAGCGTCGGGAGAACAATGAACTCAAGCGCAGTATCCTCAAGGCGAAAGAGTCGGAGAGAAATAAATATCCAGATGCATGAAAAAGTGGCTGCCGCATTAGCGGCAGCCACTTTTTGTTGAAATCCGGTTTTAATCTCTGCGCTTTCCTGTAATAGACAGGATCCTGACGAACAGGTTCACGACATCCAGATAGATGTCAGCAGCGCTGTCGACCGCGTTGTCGAGAGTCTTTGGATACAGCTGGGCTCTGTTCCAGTCCAGGCCTATGTAACCGCAGAAGATCAGGGCGACGATGTAGTCGATGAACCCCAGCGGAATGCGGAAGAGGATACTACCCACAAATTCCACAAGGATGCATCCCAGAAGGGAGATGATCAACGTTCTGCCCAGATTCTGGAAGAACGCGGGATACAGCATGGACAGGATGATCATGATCACTGTCACAAGGCCGGTCGCGATGAAGGCATAGGCCACGGAATTTCCTGAAAAAGCCGTCACATAGTATGTGAGCAGAAGCCCCATGGAGATGGCCATGCCGGTGAATCCCGCGAAACTCACGGCCGGGCTGTCAGATCTGTGGACCAGATATGAGCATCCCAGCGTGCCGGCAAAATACAGCACGATCACCAGAACATAGTTAAGAGACAGGATCTGGTAAGTGAAAAATGTGGCCATCACGACGTTGATCAGGACGCCCCACAGCAGGGTCAGACCGATGGTCAGATTGTAAGTGCGCTCATTTACCGCAGTGCCGGCGTAGTTGTTCATGCGCTCCAGCCTGTATTCTTTATTCATGTTATTCATATCAGACATATTGATACCTCCGTTTTAAACCAAAATCATACGCGCAGCAAAATAACGCTTTTACAGCTGCGGGTATTATTCTCTCTGTTTATGTATACGAAATACTGGTAACATGTCCATTATAGTCTCAGCGGAAAAAAATACCAGCGAAATTTCTGTGAACAAATTGGGATATTGTGCAGTGCGGAAAAGCGTTGTAAAATAACTCGTTGTCGGCATATGACATAGGGGTATAGTCATAGAAAGGACAAAACGATGTTCAAATACGCATGTCTCAACAACATTTCGGACAAGGGACTGAAGATCTTCACGCCGGATTTCGTGCAGACGGAAGAGATTTCCGAGGCCCAGGGTATACTGGTCCGAAGCGCGGCAATGCATGATATGGAGTTTTCGCCGGAACTTCTGGCGATCGCAAGAGCAGGCGCTGGCGTTAACAATATTCCGTTGGAGCGCTGCGCCAGAGAAGGCATTGTGGTCTTCAACACTCCCGGCGCCAATGCCAATGGCGTGAAGGAGATGGTTCTTGCGGGAATGCTCCTGGCGTCCCGCGACATCGTGGAAGGCGTTGACTGGGTCCGCGCCAACTGGAACAACGCGGATATCGCGAAGACCGCCGAGAAAGAGAAGAAGAAATTCGCGGGTACCGAGCTCGCCGGCAAGAGGCTGGGCATCATCGGCCTCGGAGCGATCGGCGTACGCGTGGCAAACATGGCGGTAGAACTCGGCATGGAAGTTTTTGGCTATGATCCCTATGTGTCAGTAGACGCGGCATGGCACCTGAACAGGAAGATCACGCACGTTTTTGACCTTAATGAGATCTACGACAGATGCGACTTCATCACGATCCATGTGCCCGCTCTTCCTTCCACGAAGGGAATGATCAGCAGAGAAGCTGTAAAGAAGATGAAGAAAGGCGTGATCCTTATCAACATGGCGAGGGACGTCCTGGTGGACGAGGAAGCCGTCATCGAGCAGATCGCAGCCGGCAGGATCCGCCGGTACGTTTCCGATTTCCCCAATCCCACTGTAGCGGGTGTGAGGGGCTGCATCACGACGCCTCATCTCGGCGCTTCCACAGAGGAGTCCGAGGACAACTGCGCGGTGATGGCAGCGGAGGAGCTCATGGACTACCTGGAAAACGGCAATATCCGCAATAGTGTCAATTATCCGGCCTGCAGCATGGGTGTTTGCCGCTCGGCGAGCCGCATCGCGATCTTCCATGAGAACAAGGTCAATATGATCAACCGCCTGACGACTCTGATCGGCGGCAGTGAAGTAAATATCTCTGAGATGACCAGTAAATCCAAGGGAGACGTCGAGTATACGATGTTTGACCTGGACGCTCCGATCAGCAAGGAGCTGGTGGACAAAATATCGCAGATCCCCAGCGTATGGAGAGTAAGGATCATTAAATAAGCAATATGGATGATAAAAGAGGCTGTAAAGAAATGGGGGGGGGATGCCTCCAGAGCTTTGCGGCTTCTTTTTTGCTGAATGCAGTTCAATGCAACATTTTGCCAAGTTTTCAGTTATACTTGGTTAATAGAGACCGGACACACAGTTTACACAGACAGGCTTTATATTGTCCGAGAGGCCTTTTC
Source organism: uncultured Lachnospiraceae bacterium (assembly GCA_902785055.1). GTDB lineage: Bacteria > Bacillota > Clostridia > Lachnospirales > Lachnospiraceae > CAG-791. Next base: position 9,129 of record CACZXG010000007.1, on the reverse strand, counting down.
ATGTTGGAAGGAACAGACTATGGATGAAAGAAATAATATGAACGAATATCTCAAATGGAGGGGTGACCTGACTTTTGACAGGGATCCGTTCAATGATGTTGATAATCTGATCCTGGCTCAGCTGGCTTACGTGGATTATGACGGCATAGTCTTCGAGTCCAGGGATTATCCGATGCCGATCAAAGACGTCTGCCGCAGATACTGGGAGATCCATACCGTAGAGGAAATAAGAAACAGAGAGAGCTTTTCCAAGCGCTCTCCTTTCCTGCTCAGGCCTGCTGCGGAGAGTAAGCGGTTTGGAAACACGAAGATGTGCGGCTATGTCAATTTTGTGAGCAAGAGCGCTGAGGCGCAGATGTCTGCTGTCCAGTTTGAGCTTGAGGACGGAACGGTCTATGTGGCGTTTCGCGGCACCGATGAGACCCTGGTCGGCTGGAAGGAGGACTTCAATCTCTCTTACATGTCCAGTACGGAGGGGCAGAAGCTTGCGGTCGATTATTTGAGGAAGAACTTCAGCGATACGACGCTGAAACTGAGAGTGGGAGGCCACTCGAAGGGAGGAAACTTTGCCGCGTTCGCGTCATCCTTCGCGGGAGCCCGGGTTCAGAAACAGATCCTGGCAGTATATTGCAATGACTCTCCGGGATTCAGAGACGAAGTTACATCCAGGCCCGAATACAAAGAGATCATGGACCGCACGATCAACATAATCCCCCAGGACTCCATTATCGGGCGTCTCCTCAATGGGGGACGAAGCGCGACCGTTGTAAGGAGCAGCCGGAAGGGAATCATGCAGCACGACGCGCTGTCGTGGGAAGTGCTGGGAAACCGCTTTGTCAACACACAGAGGTCGGGAGACAGCATTTATCTTGAAAAGGTGCTGAATGAGTGGCTTGAGAATGTCGACGACGCGGCACGGCGGGTCTTTGTGGATCAGATCTTCGGGATCCTGCAGGCGCTGGGCGCCGACACCTTGAAGGATATGAAAGATATCAGCCTCAGAGACCTGGCGGACGCGATCCAGATGGTGAAGGGGCTTCCCAAAGAGCAGCAGTCGGAGATGTCCGATGTGATCAAAAAGCTCGTCGCCAGCGGCAGCAAGAACTTCTATGAGGAGATGGAGCAGAGAGACGGGCTCGTCCCTGATGTGTTCAAGAAACTGCTGGAGCTGAAGGGAAAGATCAGCGAGGCCAGAAAGACAGCGGAGTACGCCAGACTCGGAGTGCAGGCGGCAAGGGCGCAGAGAGCGCAGCTGACTAAAGAGGATACCGAAGAAGTGCAGCCGGCGGAAGAGAATAGCGAAAAAGCGCTCTTAATGGAAGAACTCGCAAAAAGAGCGCTGAAAGAAGGAATTTTGATCGGGGACGGCAAAACAGATGACACAGATGGAGAAGATCCGCAGTAAAACTGCCGGACGGATACTGGAAGAGGTCAGTTCCGTTAAAAGAAAGAACGCAGTCCTGATCCCTCTGGTGGAGACCGGCGGAGAGCTCTGCATCCTGTTTGAGGTCCGCCAGACGGGGATCCGGCAGGGAGGCGAGATCTGCTTTCCGGGCGGAAGGATCGAGGAAAACGAGACCGCGGAGGAAGCTGCGGTCAGGGAGACGTCGGAGGAACTTCTGATCCCGCGTGGGAAGATCGAGGTGATCGCTCCCATGCATACCATGGCGGGACCGGGCGGCGCGAAGATCAGTTCCTGCCTCGGTATTTTGCATGATTACGAGGGGACCTTCTCCAAAGAGGAGGTTGAAAGGGTTTTCTGCGTGCCCCTGAGCTGGTTTGCGTCTCACGAGCCTCGGACCAGCGATGCGGCTATGGTAGTGAAGACGCCGGAGGATTTTCCCTATGAACTCCTGCCGGGCGGGGCGGACTACCCATGGCACAGAATCCCGCGCAGATTCTATTTCTACGAGAGCGAAGGCGGGGTGATCTGGGGGATCACGGCGCAGCTTCTGTACCATTGTCTGAAAGTGATCCTGGGGGACAATGCAGAAATGACGCATTCCGATCGGGAAGACCGGGGGATCCGCTCATGAAGCGCAGGCTTATATTTGCGGTGACGCGGGAGATGGCAGGAAAAAGCGTCAGGCAGTTCCTGCAGGAAGAACTCTCTTTCTCAGCACATCAGATCAGCAGGCTCAAATTCCAGGAGGAGGGGATCCGCATAGGCGGGGAGAAAGTCTATGTCAGCCATGTTCTTAAGGAAGGCGAAGTCCTGACGGTCGGGCTCACGGAACAGGTCCTCAGAAGAGATACGGAAGGCGGAAGACCGGGCAAGATCTGGGAGGCCCCGGCTCCGGAATTATCAAAATATCCCCTGCAGGTCCTGTACGAGGACAGTGACCTGCTGATCGTCAACAAGCCGGCAGGTATGGTCTGCCACCCCTCTCCCGGTCATTACAGCGATACGCTCGCCAATCAGGCTGCGGCGCATCTGGGCGGAACGGGCACCGCGATGGACATGAGGGTGACCGGAAGGCTGGACAGAGATACTTCGGGTATTGTGACTTTTGCCGGAAATTCGGAAGCGGCTGCGATGATCCAGAGGCAAAGGGAGGACGGAAGGCTGATCAAGATCTATCTGGCCCTTGCGGAAGGAAGATTTGAGCTGTCGGAGGGCGCTGTCGACTGCCCTCTTCGCAGAGAAGCACCGGGCTCCCCCCGCATGATCTGCGCACCCGACGGAAAAACGGCGCGTACTTTTTACAGAGTGCTGGCAGAGACAGAGGGACCTGATGGTGATCCGAGGACACTGCTGGCCTGCCGGATCGAGCACGGCAGAACACACCAGATAAGGGTCCACATGGCCCATATCGGACATCCCCTTGTGGGAGATCCGCTGTACGGAAACGGGACCTTGCGGGAAACAATGGGTCTTCACGCCTGGAAGTTATCTCTGCAAAAACCTTTCGGAACGGAGCGGATTGAGATTACATCTGAGAAGCCCGGCTGGGCGGCGTTTTATAAAAACGAGCCGGATATACGCATTTTCGGGAAGCCATTTGTGAAAAATTGACCAAGATACAGTATAATGTACAGCAGGAGGCGAGGACAGGGAATGTCGGAGCGGGATATTACGAGAACAGAATATCGTGTGAACATTGATCCCGAGGGGATCATACCGCGGATCAGGAACTTCTGCCTGGACATGGACGGCACGGTCTATCTGGATAATCTCTGGATTGACGGAGCCAAGGACTTTCTGGCGGAGCTCACAGCTACGGGCAGAAAGTACTGTTTTATGACAAATAATTCCTCCAAGAGCGCGTCGATCTATGTTGAGAAGCTCCTTAATATGGGCCTTGTGATCGATCCGGAGAAGCAGCTGATCACTTCCGGACACGCGACGGTGGATTATCTCAAACGGAAATATCCGGGAAAGCGCATCTATCTCTTCGGAAATCCGATGGTGAAGATGGAGTTTGAGGCCAGAGGCGTTCTGATCGACGAGGAGCATCCGGATATGGTGGTCACCAGCTTCTGCACGAGTTTCCACTACAGAGACCTGTGCAGGCTCTGCGATCTGGTCAGGGAGGGACTTCCCTATGTGGCTACACACCCGGATTTCAACTGCCCGACGAAGACCGGTTTTATTCCGGACATCGGATCGCTCAGCGCGTATGTGGAGGCGTCCACCGGGCGCAGGCCGGACAAGGTGGTAGGAAAGCCCGAGGCGGAGATCATTGAGTACGCGATGAGGACCATGGGGGCGAAGCCTGAGGAGTCCTGTGTTGTAGGAGACCGGCTTTACACGGATGTGAAATCCGGCGTGAACAACGGGCTGTACGGCATCTTTGTACTGAGCGGCGAGGCACAGCTGAAGGACCTGCCGGATTCGGATGTTAAGCCGCATCTGATCTTTGATTCGGTGAAAGAGATCATACCGTATCTCTGAAGACCGATCATCGGAGACAGATGACGAGGAGCGATTATGGAAGCAAGAGAAATACTGGAACTGGTGAAAAACGGTTCAATGAGCGTCGAGGAGGCGGAGGGCTTTTTTCGCAGGCAGCCATTCGAGGACATGGGGTATGCCAAGCTGGACCTGCACCGCAGAATACGATCCGGATTTCCGGAAGTGATCTTCTGCAGCGGCAAACCTGACGAATTTCTTATAAATATCTTTCAGAGAATGGCGGAGAATGAAGGTCAGGCCTTCGGCACCAGAGCAACTGCTGAGCAGTACGAGATGGTCAGAAAGGTGATCCCGGATATACAGTACGATCCTGTCTCGCGGATCCTGAAGCTGGAGAGGACTCCCAAAGAGAAAAAAGGTCTTATTGCGGTGGTCACCGGCGGCACGGCGGACATCCCCGTGGCTGAGGAGGCGGCGCAGACTGCGGAATATTTTGGCTCAAAGGTGGAACGGATCTACGATGTCGGAGTCAGCGGGATCCATCGGCTTCTCTCGCAGACGCAGAGGATCCAGGAGGCCAACTGCATTGTTGCGGTGGCCGGCATGGAGGGCGCGCTGGCAAGTGTAGTGGGAGGCCTGGTGAGCAACCCGGTCATCGCGGTGCCGACTTCCGTGGGATACGGAGCGAATTTCGGCGGCCTTTCGGCCCTGATGACAATGATCAATTCATGCGCGAACGGGATCGCGGTAGTGAATATCGACAATGGATACGGAGCAGGTTATATGGCGACACAGATCAACCGCCTGGCCTGCGGAGGGAATAAATCGGATGCAAAACAGTGATAAGATCCTTTATCTGGAATGCGGGACAGGAATCAGCGGCGACATGGCTGTGGCCGCGATGCTCGATCTGGGGGCGGATCAGGAGAAACTCCTGAAGGTCCTGGAGGGGATTCCCGGACATGGTTTTAAAGTGCAGATCAGCAGAGTGAAGAAATCGGGCTTAGACTGCTGTGATTTCGATGTGATCCTCGATGAGGAACATGACGGTCATGATCACGATATGGAGTACCTGTACGGACATCTCGATGGGGAAGGCGGGCATTCTGCTCACACGCATAGCCACGACCATGACCATCACCATGATCATGGCGACGACCATGACCATCACCATGATCATGACCACGACCATGAACATCATCATGATCACCCGCATAGTCACCATCATCACCATACAGGAATGAAAGAGATCCGGGAGATCATCGGAAATTTGGAAATGACAGAAGGGGCCAGGGCCCTGGCGCTGCGGATCTTTGAGATCCTGGCACAGGCTGAGTCCGAGGCACACGGAGTACCTGTCGATGAAGTGCATTTCCACGAAGTGGGAGCGATCGATTCTATCGTCGACATTGTGGCGGCGGCGGTATGTTTCGACGATCTCGGGATCAGGAATGTGGCTGTGACGGGGATCGCGGAGGGAAGCGGCACGGTGCGCTGCCAGCACGGGATCCTGCAGGTACCTGTACCTGCGGTGGCGAATATAGCGAAGGCGCACAGGCTGCCGATGCAGTTCACTTCCAGAAAAGGAGAACTGGTAACTCCGACGGGGGCTGCTATTGTGGCAGCGCTGATGACCCGCGGGGATCTGCCGGAGCGCTTTGTGATCGAAAAAACCGGACTCGGCGCCGGAAAGAGGGAATATGAGATTCCCAGTATCCTGCGGGCGATGGTGATCGAATCCGGCAGCCAGGCGAATAAAGCCGGACACAGGGAAGATACCGTGTGGAAACTGGAGTGTGACATTGATGACAGCACGGGTGAGCAGCTCGGTTACGCGCTGGAGAAACTCTATCAGGAGGGCGCGCGGGAAGCTCATTTCGCACCGGTCTTTATGAAGAAGAACAGGCCGGGGTGGGAACTCACGGTGATCTGCGACAGGGAGCATCTTCAGAAACTGGAAGATGTGATCTTTAGTCAGACGACTACCATCGGGATCCGGAGACAGGAGATGGAGCGCACTGTTTTGACAAGGAAAACGGTGGACGTGAAGACCCGGTTCGGGGTGATCCCCGTAAAAGTCAGCGGGGAAGGTACTTACAAGAGGGTCCATCCGGAGTATGAAATAGTCAGCGGAGCGGCGTCGGAGCACGGAGTTCCTTTCGGTGCGGTCTACGATGAAGTGTTGACAATGGCATATAGAAATGATGATATTTCTTAGCAGAAAGGCGGAGTAAGACTGTGAAAACTTTTAGTGTAATCAGAAACAAACCGGATTTTGCGGAAGTATATGAGCAGGAGTATTCTTACGTGTACAACTACATCTATATGCAGGTGATGCACAGAGAGAATACGGAAGACCTGGTAAGTGATATATTCATGAGGGCGATGTCCCATTACGACAGTTTCGACCCCTCAAAGGCATCGGTGCGCACATGGCTGTGCACGATCGCGAGGAACTGCCTGATCGATTATTTCCGCAAGAACGGTCGGAGAAAGACTGAGAATCTGGACGACGCTCCGGAGCCCTCAGCAGTTGATGAGTATGACATCCTTAAAAATCCGATCAACAAGGAAGTATACCGGCTGCTTGAGAAACTCAGCGATGAGGAGAGGGAACTGCTCAGCATGATCTATGTGCAGGAGCTCAAGAACCCGCAGATCGGAGAGATCCTGGGCATCAATGCCAAGGCTGTAAGCGAAAGACACAGGCGCCTTCTGGCAAAACTGCGTGCGATGGAAAAAGGAAAGAACAGCGGAGATTTTCTCGACTACTCGTAAAGGCTGTCTGTCAGGAATGCCGGTAAGGGCGGTGCTCAGTCCAGTTTCTTGCCGATGGTAAGACGGTTTTCGTTATCGGCGTACTCGTAGGACAGAGAATCGGAGTACTTCTGCACAAGAAAGATCCCCAGGCCGCCTATCGGCCGTTTCTCAGCAGGGGCGGTGACATCGGGAGACTGCTTGCGGAGCGGGTCATAGGGAATGCCGCTGTCACGGAAGGTCAGGGACAGGAAATTCTGCTCCCGGTCAAGAGAAAGATCCAGGGATACCATTCCGGTACCGTCAGGGTACGCATAACTGGCAACGTTAATGAAGACCTCCTCGACGACCATGTCGAGCTCGAAGAGGGTGCGCATGCTGCAGGATGCGGAGTCAAGAAAACTGCGCACTTGCTCCTGTGCGGCGGCAAAATTCTCCGGAACGGCTGGCAGTGTGATGGTATGAGTGCTTACCGCTGAATTATTGTTGATCGGCTTGAGATCGCCCATAGGACAGTTCCTTTCGAAAGCCTGGTGGCAGATTAAAAATCTTTGCTGATTACGAGTACTTAGTATATTATATTACAGTATTCGTAGAAATGATAATTTTCTAAAAAAATTTTCCATTCCTCATGGATGATCGCAGAAAACGGCGTATATAGTTATAAATAAAGCAAAGGGGGTAGCGAGATGAGCTCCATGAACAAAAATTTACTTGATATGATCGCTCGCGCTGATTTTAGTTCGGAGACCGATTTCAAGAGCGTCCTCAGAAAGAGATTGTTTGAGAGCGGCGCAAATAAGAAATCCGGGATCCTGCAGTTCCAGCGTTTATCTGATATGGAATTGAATATGGTATCCGCAGCAGGAGATATGGATTATCTCAGGCAGCAGGAGCAGAAAAATAAAAACGAGAAGAATCAGTGATGAGAACGGAAATCCAACAGCCGCGGCGCTAAGTACAGTGCACCGTGGCTCTTTTCTGTGTGAGGAGGGGTTTGTCAGAGCACAGACCCTCTTTTTTTATTGTAATTTTCAGAAGGTCGTGGAATAATTTGGTAGGAAATGTGTTGGTCAGCATCATTGAAAGGAGCCAGACAAAAATGGATTACGGTCAGATCGCGCTGGAAAAGCACGCGCAGTGGAAGGGCAAAATAGAGGTCACAGCCAGAGCGGCCGTGGACAGCGCCGAGGCGCTCAGCATCGCATACACGCCCGGAGTAGCGGCGCCCTGTCTTGAGATACAGAAACACCCTGAGAAGAGCTATGAGCTCACCAGAAGATGGAATACAGTAGCGGTAGTTACCGACGGAACCGCGGTCCTTGGCCTTGGCGATATCGGCCCGGAAGCCGGAATGCCTGTCATGGAGGGCAAATGTGTCCTGTTCAAGGCGTTCGGCGATGTGGACGCGATCCCGCTGTGCGTCAGGACGCATGATGTGGATGAGATCGTCCGCACAGTGAGCCTTCTCGCAGGTTCCTTCGGCGGAATCAACCTCGAGGACATCGCGGCACCCAGATGCTTTGAGATCGAGAAAAAGCTCAAGGAGTGCTGTGATATTCCGATCTTCCACGATGACCAGCACGGAACTGCCGTGATCACACTGGCAGGCCTTATGAACGCGCTCAAGGTCGTGGGCAAGAAGATCGAGGATGTCAAGATCGTCACTTCCGGAGCAGGCGCGGCAGGCATTGCGATCATAAAGCTTCTTATGGCTATGGGCCTTAAGAACGTCATCATGACGGACCGCAAGGGCGCGATTTATGAAGGAAGAGACGGCCTTAATCCTGTCAAGGAAGAGATGGCGAAGATCACCAACTTTAATCGCGAAGCGGGAACGCTGGCAGATGTGATCAAGGGCGCAGACGTTTTCATCGGCGTATCCGCTCCCGGTACTCTGACACAGGATATGGTCCGCAGCATGGCGAAGGATCCCATCATCTTCGCGTGCGCAAATCCGACACCGGAGATCTTCCCGGACGAAGCTAAGGCAGCGGGCGCGGCAGTCGTTTCCACCGGCCGCAGCGATTTCCCCAACCAGATCAACAACGTGCTCTGCTTCCCCGGAATCTTCCGCGGCGCGCTGGATGTTAGGGCGAGCGATATCAACGACGCTATGAAGATCGCCTCGGCGAAAGCACTGGCAGGTCTTGTCTCTGACGAGGAACTCTGTGCAGACTATATTCTGCCCAAGGCATTTGATCCGCGCGTCAAGGATGCAGTCGCGAAGGCGGCGGCGCAGGCGGCACGCGAGAGCGGCGTGGCGAGGATCTGAAATCCGGCTTGTTTCCAATCAAGCCGGGTTAATAAGAACAATTAAAATAAGGGGCGTGTCACATAAGCGTAGGATAATCATAATCATATCCCTTTCGCTTTATGTAACAGCCCCTTTGTTTTTTTATTATGACCCGGCTGGCAGTCAGACCACTGCTCCGCCTACGGGACGGATCGACAGTACGTGGCAGCAGCCTTCGGCAATGGCGCCGTCAACAGCGGCCTTGAAGCCGTCGAGCATA
>CACZXG010000006.1 GCA_902785055.1 uncultured Lachnospiraceae bacterium | reverse complement strand
TACCCACCAGTTTTGATCAATGAAATCCGGCATAGCCGGATCTCGGTCTTACTTTGTTCAGGTTTACGAACTCGTGGAGCGAGTTTCGCAATTACCTATACTACAGGTAAGTATAGCATAATTTTCTAATATGAACAGAAAATGGAAATGTATTATTGTCAAAACAACTATTGATTTGTTTTTAACAAACTGATACAGTATCGGGCGTAAAACAAAGACAAGGAGTACAATAAATGGTTATAAAAGATACGATCTGGTACGCACCCGCGGCCGAGCCCCGCGGCCTTCATATCTATCTTCCGGACAACTATGACAGCACAGATGAGCGCTATCCCGTCACTTATTTCTGGGATGGCCACAATCTCTTCTATGATTCCGACGCCACTTTCGGCAAGTCCTGGGGGCTTCGCGAATTTCTGGACGGCTGGGACAAAGACATGATCATCGTCGGACTTGAGTGCTCCCACGAGGGCGATCACAGACTTGACGAGTACTGCCCCTATGATGCCAACCTCCTGGGTAAAAAGATCCGCGGCGAAGGCGATGAGACCCTTGACTGGGTCACCCGCAGCCTCAAGCCTTTCATAGACAGGAAGTTCCGCACCTATCCCGCAAGAGAAGCCACTGCGATCGCCGGCTCCTCCATGGGCGGACTTATGTCACTCTACGCTGTCACCAAATACAATAACGTCTTCTCCAAAGCAGCCTGCGTCTCCTCTTCCATCTTCATGGTCATGCAGCCTCTCATGGACGACATTTACCACAGCGACATCGATCCCGATACCCGCGTTTACCTCTCCTGGGGAGAAAAGGAAGGCGGAACCGATCCGGACTCCGGTTACTGCAAGTTCCTTACTAATTCAAACCGGAAGGTGGAGAAACTTCTGAACAGAAAGGGAGCGATCACCCGCCTCTACTGCCAGCCCGGCGGCGGGCACTGCGAGGCCGACTGGGAGAAGGAAGTACCGGACTTCATGGACTTTTTATGGAAGTAAATCCGGCAAAATATATACGGCATAACCATATGGCAAAACTACCATAACATAAATAAAACGAGGCATCCGTTACACGGTGCCTCGTTTTGTTATTGCTCGATCTGATATCAGGCTTTCTATTATTTGAGCAGGTTCAGCGCTTTTTTGCCGTCGATCACTACGGTAATATAGTTGACTGCCTTTCCGACAAAGTCATCAGGGTATCTCTCTTCGATCTTCTGCTTGGTCCTCTCCAGCACTGCCGCCATCTCGGCATCCCGCATTTTGAGCCCGAGATCGATTGGGAACTGATAATAATACTTGTCTTTGATCTGGATGACCTGCATCTCCAGTTTCTCTGCCCCTTCTCTGCGCGTACCCTTATCGTCAAGGATCCTCACAGCCAGCGCATCCAGCCTGTCGCGAAGTTCCGAGCCGTGCCGTTTCTGCGCATAGCCGATCACAAAAGCATTAGCTTTCGTCTCGCTCTGGTGCTCCCGAAGTATCTTATAGTACGAGAGGATCATCTTGATCTCAGAATCCTTCGCTCCGGCTTCGACCCCCTTTTTGGTCATCTGCTGCTGCAGCGCGATCATCGCGAAGAATACCATCAGAACGAGAATAATAAAAGCCATAACAAACCATCCTTTCAAAATCAATCTTCAAACAGGATACAACAATTCCCCGAAATAGTCGATACTTTGCCGATCTCCTCCGCAGCCTCACATGCCAAATTCTTTGCAGAGCGCCTCAAATCTTACCTTCTCCTTGTCCTTCACCGCCTTCGAGAGATCGTTCATGCAGTGATGGATCACATCCGCATCCTTGAGCACTTCGTCCATCGGGCCATCCACGACCAGTTTGTCATCGTGGTGATAGATCGCCGAACAGATCAGATCTGTCTCTTCCGCTCCGGTCAGCCCCAGTTCCTCCAGAATTCCTCTTGCCAGTTCAGCACCCCTGTGGGCATGGTCGTCATAAGACCCGGATTTATAAGCCGCCAGATCGTGCATCATCGCAGCCATCGCGGCCAGTTCCGGATCCAGCCCGCGCTTCTTAGCGATCATTGTAGCCGCCAGTGACACTCCGTACAGATGATTGACTGCGCCGTTACGTTTGTCAGGATTCTCCATCTTATTGAGTTCCGCATCCACAACTTTTCTCAGTTCTTTGAGTCTGCTCATAATAACCTCCCCTGGTTTTCCATCCCTCTTTTAGCTCAATTGAATCAAAACCGCAGCTTGTCCATTACTCCGAAAGCGCGTCCAGCATCTGCTGCGGATTGTCCGCCGCCTTTACTTTGCCGATCGCCTTGACGATCACTCCCTCTTCATCGATCAGATATGTCGTCCTCACAACTCCCATGGAAACCTTACCGTAATTTTTCTTCTCTTTCCAGACGTCATAGGCCTCGATCACCGCGTGATCGGGATCCGAGAGAATTGTAAACGGAAGGCTGTATTTTGTCTCAAAATTCTTGTGCGACTTCACGCTGTCCTTGCTGACCCCGAGCACAACCGCGCCCTTCTCCTGAATCTGCGGATATCTCTCCGCAAAGCCGCAGGCCTGCTTCGTGCAGCCGGCCGTGTTATCTTTCGGGTAAAAATACAGAATTACCTTTTTTCCTCTGTAGTCCTTGAGTGAATGCATCTCGCCGTTCTGATCCGGCAGTGTGAATTCAGGTGCCTTTATTCCGGTTTCAAGCATGTTATTCTCCTCCTCTGCTTCTGGTAATTTTATTATTGTCGTAATTTACTGTTTTCTAAATTCTCAATTCTCTGTACAGACAAATGTACAGGGCCTTATAGTAAAATACATTTGATTATTAAAAAAGGAGCCGCCATGTACCCGCCGATCCACGAAAAGCCGACAATCACATATTCCTTCGACCGCCTCAGGATGCTCTGGGAGCGCTATCCGTGGTACCATGAAATGACCACCTTCTCCACTCTCGATGATCTGCTTGAGGAACATGAGTCCTATCAGAAGGACTTTGAAGACCTACGGGAGGAGTATATTTCCAACGACTATGAGCGTTTTCTCGTTCAGCTGTCCTGGTCAGACCTTTCTTACCGTTATGCGACGATGAAGCTGATTGAAAATGATGAGTTCTCTTCCAATCCCTATGTGGACGCTTTCCTGAGCCAGTTCGAAGACATCGACACTGACCGCAAGGCCTGTTTCCTCTTTCCTGAGAGTTTCGTCTCACAATTTTTTGTCATCGCAGAAGTCTGCAGGCAGGCAGAGGTTTTCCGCCCGGTCAACAGCCTTTTCCCCGACGAGGAGAAAGTCCATTATCTGGCAGTCTTTGATAAAGAAAATATGGACACTGTGCTCCTGATGTACCACCTTCTCTACACGAACACGTCACAGGAAGTTTTCGGCGGCTATTCGCTCTATGATTATTCATTGTCCTGGTATCAGACGCACCTATGGCAGGACGGAGTCGTGCTGCGCTCGCCGTATCTGCCCGACCGGCTGGCGAAGTTTCAGGGAAACCTGCCCTTTCATCACAACCCGGTCAAGACAGTCCATGTAAGGCGCAATATCGGACACATCCTGGAGTGCGGATATTTCAAGTCGGAACTTGATTTTTTCCTGAGTCTGACCAGGGTCATTATGCCCTTCTTCCAGTGGTGGTACGCCGATCTTGCTCTCTATGAGGAGAAAGACGGCCTGCGCGCGAACTGGCGCCTCGCGCGTACGAAGATCCGGACCAAACTCACAGCTGAGGGCGTCATCAAGCCCAAGTGGAAGCATGAACTGAGTCTGTTTCATGCTGTGCGCAGGCTCTATCCGGACACTCTGTACCAGTATCGTCCGGACTGGCTTGGCAGGCAGAGCCTGGATCTCTACATTCCCTCACTCAGGACAGCGATCGAGTACCAGGGAATCCAGCATTATCTGCCGGTGGAGTTTTTTGGCGGGGAGGACGCGCTCTCCCAGCGCCGGGACCTGGACCGCGTCAAAAAAGAGCTCTGCGCGGCAAACAGTGTCCAACTGATCGAATGGCCTTACAGCCTCGATCCTACCGAAAAAAATGTAAGCAAAATGCTCTGAGATGTTCCCTATAATGTTATCGCATTTCGCGCATAAATAGCAACTCCTCTGATAATGCTATGGTACAATGAGAGCGGGACCGGTCTAAGGCCGGTTCCAGGATACAGTTTCCCGGTTTTCAGGAGTAAACGAGTGCTCCTCAAGGGTGATTCTCATGGAAAAAGATCTAGATGCGTACTATTCGGAAAAAATGAATACGAACGGATGGCCGTATGAGGATCTGACAGGCGCATCTGCGCCAGGGCAGGATCTGTCCTATTTCAGGGACGATGAGTCCAAGGCCTGGGAGCGGAAGCTCATGGCCCCCGATCTGGGCCTTGACGGAACTTCTCTGCAGGTGTCAAAAGAGACCCGCAGTTTCCTGTGGAAAGCCGGCATGGTGCCTTACGTCTCTTCGCCGCCGCTCACTGGAGCGCTTCCGGAGAATCCGGACACTGAGATCGAACGCAAAGACAACGGCTCCGATCAGACAGGCGAGAGCCCTGATCGGACAGGCAGCCGCAGCTCCCGCCCCGCCGCGAGCCATGCCTCGAACAGGACTTCCAGGCGCAGCGAGGCCTGGGATATCCTGAGCGGGTCAGGACCCACCAGTTATGCCGGCCGTACGGGCTCCGGCCCCCGTTCAGGCGCAAGTTCCAGAAGCCGCTCAGGTTCAAGCTCCGGAAGCCGGTCACGCTTCAGGCAAAAAGACGAAACAAGTCGTTCCGGCCTATCAGCCGGTGTCAAAAAGGCCACTTCCACCTATGAGAGCGTCCGCAAATCCATGCAGGCCAAGCCGTCTTTCCGCAGGAAGGGAAGCCCTGTTCTCGTCCTTTCTCTTGTAATCGTTATTACGATTTTAATTACAGCAAGCACATTCTTCTTCATCAGGAAGGCAGCTCCGGGCCCTGACAACATTCCGGTCGATCCGCCCGTCTTTGTCGGCAGAGATGATAACGGGAACGGAAATATGGGAAGCAGTGTTTTGACAGACTACGGGTATGACTACAGCGACTTCTACACGCCAAAATATGCCGCTTCCTACGAGTTTGCCGGAAAAGATACACGATACAAAGAGGTGTGCGTGATCGACCCGAAAGCCTTATTCGGAACTGCAGAGCAGCCGGCAGATGAAAGAAACAGGCTCTTCTTCAACAATGTGTATCCTACATGGATCACTTTCGGTTACTTGAGTACGGACTCTTACCAGGACATGGGCTGTACGATCATGTACGCCGGCCCCGATACTCATAATCCCTACGGCATGCGGGATATCCTGGTTCCTCCCCAGCTGGCTGATCAGGGCGAGTTCTTCGAGACGGTGATTCGTAGTTTTACCCAGCCGGACACTGAATTAGGGGACAATTACCGCGATTACAAGATTGGCAAAATACAAAGAGCCATTATCAATGGTCACTTCGTCATGTACCTTACGGTCACTTACAAAGACAGCACCGGCCGCGAGATCTATGACGTATACTCTTTCGAACAGAAGCCTTATGAAGCCGCTTTCATCTCGGAGTGCCGCTGCGAAAACGGCGAAGTCGCGAACGGAGAAGAGGCACTTTCAAATCTCTATGAAATGCTGTCTTTCCATACCGAGGACTTTGAAAGCATAGATGCAAGCAGCCACCAGTTCACAACTGCACGCGTCTACAGCAGTAATAATAGTTACTCAGCAGTGATCGATGTCTCCGAACTCGGGGATGTCAGGTACAGCAGAAACCCCTACAGAAATCTTGCAGTTTTCGGCATCGGTGAATACGCCGGTTCCGGTGATCCCGAAGGATTCCTCAGGGAGCACATTAATATAGAAACAACGAACTAAAAAAAGCCCTCTGAGGTAGTTTGCAGACAGTCATCTGCAAACTGCCCCAGAGGGCTCTTATTCACTCATTCGGCACATCCGCCAGGAATTTCTCCCTGTAAGTCTTTCTGTATTTAGCCGGCGACATTCCCTTCGCCTTCCGGAACATCCTGCTGAAGTACATCGGATTGTCGTAGCCGATCACTGCCGCGATGTTGGTTATGGAATAGTCCGTCGTCTCCAGCAGCACCTGCGCATTGCGGATCCGGATATCCAAAATATACTTCATTGGTGATGTGCCCACAGCGCCGCGGAAGCTCCGATTGAACCAGCTGGTCGACATACTGCGGGACGCCGCATACTGCTCGATGCTGATCTCCTCGTTATAGTGTTCCTCGAAATAGTCCTTCGCGCGCTCGATCTCCTCCTGGATGAATCCCGAGACCTGCGGCATAGCCTCTGTCATCCGCCGGTGAATCAGCAGCATCAGCTCCCGGAAAAGGTACGTCAGCATCTCCTCGTACCCCCAGGAGCACTTGATCAGCTCATCCCGCATCTTGCGGAAACAGTCCTCGTACTCCCGTGAGATCCCCGTGTGCAGGATATATCCGTCCAGCGGGATCTCATAGTGCTTCAGAATACTCTTCACCTGCCTTCCCGTGAAGTGCACGAACCACACCTGCGTGCGGTCTTTCCCGTAGTAGAAATACTTCTGCTGCTGTTTGGGCTGGTACAGTACCATGTTGCCGGCAGGCACGACGACCTCCTGGCCGTTCAAAATGAAGTGTCCTTCCCCGGCCGCGATATAGATGATCTGCCAGTCCACTCTGCCCTTGGGTCTCCAGGTCGGAAGCTTAGGCCAGGTGAACAGCTGATAAGTTCCCGCGCTCAGGATGCGCAGAGGCAGCTTTTTCTCCTTAAACGGCACTCTAGTATTGAACAGATAGCCCGAATTCACATACAGATCTTTTCCCAGAACCTCATTTTCTTTCTTATTTTCTTCCATGTTTCTATTACCCGTATTTGATCAAAACATATCCATACTTACTGTGTTCTCCTTGTCTTTATTTTATTACTCTTTCTGCCCTTTTCCATACCTGTGCAGGTCCTGTATCGGTTAGTGCAGATTTTGAGTCGGTTCGTTTATATGGTTCTGAATTCCTTTTCGCTATGCTTTTTAATAGGGGAATTACTAACCATTTTACAAATCGAAACAGAAAGGGGGTTCTATTTTGATCGTTCCAAGACTCTATGAGGACCTCTCTGTCCTCCACCAGAATACTATGCCGGACAGGGCCTACTACATCCCTTGCTCCACCCGCAATGATATGCTGCCCTGGAACAGAGAGAGCTCCGACCGCCTGCAGATGCTGAGCGGACGTCCATGGCGCTTCGCCTTTTATCCCAGCATCCATGACCTGCAGGATCATTTTTATTTGCCGGATTATGAGGCCGGCAAGTGGTGGGTAAAGGAGGAGGTGCCCTTCTGCTGGCAGATGCGCGGTTACGACAGTAACCAATACACCAACACCCGCTATCCCTTCCCCTTCGATCCGCCCTATGTCCCTCAGGATAATCCCTGCGGGGCCTATCTGCACCGCTTCGAGTGGCACCGCGATTCCGAAGCGCCGCTCTCCTTCCTGAACTTTGAGGGAGTGGACTCCTGCTTCTACGTGTGGCTCAACGGAACCTACGTCGGCTACAGCCAGGTATCTCACAATACTGCGGAATTCGATGTCACGGATCTTCTCAAGGAGGGCGAAAACCTTCTGGCCGTGCTCGTCCTCAAATGGTGCGACGGAAGTTATCTGGAGGACCAGGATAAATTCCGCTTCTCGGGTATCTTCCGGGATGTGTATATTTTGGCGCGTCCCAAGGAGCACATCGCTGACTACGTCGTCGAGACAGACCTGTCTGAGGACTTCTCCGATGCTGAACTAAGACTCCGCTTTAAGTTCAGCGGATCTCCCATCCCGGTCCGCCTCACTCTGCAGAGCCCGGATGGCCGAACATTGTTTGCCGGTTCCGTCACGCCCGAACCGGACCGGCTTGTCTCCGTCCACGTGAACAAGCCCTCTCTGTGGAGCGCTGAAGATCCGGTCCTCTACACCCTGATCATGGACACCGGGAGCGAAGTCATCACAGAAAAGGTCGGCTTCCGCCGCGTTGAAATAAGGGATCTCGTACTGACTCTTAACGGTGCTCCGATCACTTTCCGGGGCGTCAACCGCCACGAATCTGATCCGCTCACAGGCGCAGTCATCACCATCGATCAGACTATGAAAGATCTGCAGATGATTAAGGCTCATAATTTCAATGCAGTCCGCGCCAGTCACTATCCCAATTCGCCCTGGTTCTATCAGCTCTGCGACGCGATGGGATTCTACGTCATAGACGAGGCTGATAACGAGAGCCATGGCACCGGTCCTCTCTCCTTCAACGAGGACGACTACAACGAGCGCATGCGCAGGGCTCATGTCAGGATCGCTGACAATCCCGATTTCATCGAGCCGACAATGGACAGGATCCGCTCCATGGTCCTTCGTAACCGCAACCGCCCCTGCATCCTTGTCTGGTCCATGGGCAATGAGTGCGGGTACGGGTGCACTTTCGAAACCGCTTTGCGCTGGACTAAAGAGACAGACCCCTCGCGGCTGACCACCTACGAGAGCGCCTACTACGCTGCTTTCGACCGCGAATACGATATGTCGAACATCGATATCGTCGGCCGCATGTACCCTGGCTTCAATGAAGTTACCGACTACCTGGACAACAGCCCGGAAAAGCCTCTGCTTCTGGTGGAATACTGCCACTCCATGGGCAACAGCCCCGGCGATTTCAAAGAGTATCTGGATCTTACCGAGAAATACCCTGCCCTCTGCGGCGGCTTCGTCTGGGAATGGTGCGACCACGCCATCTACAAAGGCTTGGCTGCCAATGGAAAGGCGATGTATTGGTACGGCGGCGACCACGGCGAACTGCAGCACGACGGAAATTTCTGTCTGGACGGCCTTGTCTATCCGGACAGGACACCTCACACCGGCCTTATGGAGTACAAAAACGTCCACAGACCTCTGCGCGCTTCCTATTCCCCTGACCGGCAGCTCCTCACCATAGAAAACCATCTGGATTTCAAGGATCCTGCCTGCTGTATAAGCGCCGCGTGGTCCCTGACCCTCGACGGCTCCATGATCGCCCAGGGCTCTCTGGATATTCCTTCCATAGCCCCTCATGCCTCTGCTCAGATACCGCTTGCTTTCACTATTCCTGAAAAGGGCCGCTGTTTTCTCACAATAAGCTATGTTCTCAAAGCAGAGTGCTGCGGACTTCCCGCCGGACACGAACTGGGCTTTGACGAGCTCAGGATTCCCACAGCGGAGCCCCGCGCACTTAAGGCGGCGGGACTGCTCGCCGGAACGGGGAAGGTATCTCCCGCTCCCCTTACACTCACTCAGGACGGCACTGATCTTGTCTTCAAGGGCGAAGGCTTTACCTACCGGTTTGATACTCTGGCCGGACTTTTCACCTCCTTGAAAGAAGGTGCCCAGGAAATGCTGGACAGACCGATAGATTTCAACCTGTGGCGCGCTCCCACCGATAATGACGCGCCGATCGCGGATAAGTGGAAACTGGAACGCCTTGACCACACTGTAACCAGGGCTTATGAGGTGGAAATATCTGAAACTGAGCATTCCGGAACACCTGACGACGGTGCTGTCTCTCTCAGAGTCAGACAGTCTGTAGGCGCCATGTCCAATCAGCCCATCTTGAGGATGGTAAACAAGGTCACGGTCTATCCGGACGGCAGGATCCTCCTGGACATCAATGCTGTCAAAGATCCGGAGATCCTGACTCTGCCCCGCATCGGACTGCGGCTCTTCCTGAGCAGCGGAATGAAAAATGTCAGCTATTTCGGCATGGGACCCGGCGAGACCTACATCGACAAACATCATTCCGGTTACCACAGCTGCTTCAAGGGAACTGCCGCTTCCCTCCACGAGGACTACATCCGTCCCCAGGAAAACGGCAGCCACTGGGACTGCGACTACGTCACCGTAAAGGGCAAGGGCCTGAGCCTGACCGCTGCCGCTGCGAACGAAGACCCTTCACAGACCTTCTCCTTTAATGCCTCCCTTTACACTGCTGAGGAACTGGAGAATAAGCGTCACAATTACGAGCTCGAGCCCTGCGGCAGCACTGTCCTGTGTCTCGACCACAAGATGGCCGGCATCGGATCCAAGAGCTGCGGTCCGGACCTTCTGCCAAAATACAGAGTTTCCGACGATACCTATCACTTTGCCTTTATGCTAAGGCCTGAAAAAGTATAAGGAGAATACCATGGACGAGAATAAAGAAATCAAAGATAAAAACGAACAGCACAAGCACGAAGAAAAGACCTACCTGACATGGGTCAACAAGATCGGTTACGGCTCCGGCGATATCGCGGGCAACGTAGTCTACGCTCTGCTCTCCGCCTTCGTCATGATCTTCCTGACCGACACAGTAGGCATGAACGCCGGCGTCGTCGGCACTCTGATCGCTGTCTCCAAACTTTTTGACGGCGTCAGCGACATCTTTTTCGGTTCCCTGATCGATAAGACCAATACCAAAATGGGCAAGGCGAGACCGTGGATGCTCTATGGATATTTTGGCTGCGCGATCTGCCTTGTCGCGATCTTCTGTATTCCCGCTAATCTCAGCGCAACGGCTCAGTACGCCTGGTTCTTCATTGCCTACACCCTGTTGAACGCGGGCTTCTACACAGCCAACAACATCGCTTACTCGGCTCTGACAGCTCTGATCACCAAGAACAACCATGAGCGCGTGCAGATGGGCTCCATCCGCTTCATGTTCGCTTTCGGCACCAGCATGCTGATCCAGACCATCACTGTCGGTCTCGTGGCGTACTTTGGCGGCGGTGCGGCCGCATGGCGGACTGTTGCGATCATCTATGCCATCGTAGGCGTGATCTCCAACACTCTCTCCGTCATGTCTGTCAAAGAACTGACCCCTGAGGAGCTTGCGGAAGGAGAAGAAGTAAAGCCTGAACCCGGCGAAGAAGAAAAATACACCCTGATTGACGCCTTCAAGCTTCTTATCAAGAACAAGTATTATCTGATGATCTGCGCGTCCTATATTCTGATGCAGATCTACTCCGCCACATTGAACATGGGCATCTACTACATGACCTACGTTCTCAAAAACGCGAACCTCCTGGGAGTCTTCTCCTGGTTCATCAACATTCCGATGATCATCGGTCTTTTGTTCACACCGGCTCTGGTCTTGAAGTTCGGAGGTATGTACAAGCTCAACCTCATGGGCTACACCATCGGCACACTTGGCCGTCTCGGCGTCGTCATCGCAGGTTACCTGGGCTCCGTGCCGCTCATGCTGGTTTGTACTGCGATCGCTGCTCTCGGTATGAGCCCTCTGCAGGGTGACATGAACGCCCTGATCGCCACCTGCTCCGAGTACACCTACCTGACCCACGGCAAGCGTGTCGACGGCACCATGTACTCCTGCACCTCCCTCGGCACCAAGCTGGGCGGCGGCATCGGCACTGCTCTCGCAGGCTGGCTTCTCGCTTTCAGCGGTTACGTCGGCGGCGCGGCTGTCCAGTCCGCATCCACTATGAACATGCTGCACATCATGTATCTCTGGATGCCGATGATCTTCAACCTCCTCATAACTCTCATCCTGACAAGACTCAACGTCGAGAAGGCCAATGAGGAACTGAGAGAGAAACTTAGTTAAGCTTCAAGGAGTTCTCCTTTCCCTATAAAGAGACCTCCGGGGTGGTTTGCTAACAACCCACTCCGGAGGTCTCTTTTTCACAGCGTTCTCTTCTTCAGACCCTATGTCCTGAAGCCGCCTCGAAGTTATACTTCACGATTCCCAGATCGATCCCTGTCATTGGACCTCTGCCTGCAGTGATCACCGGCTCTTTTCCGTCCAGGGTGATGAAGAATTTCTGCTGATTCATCGCGGTCGGCGCCATCATAGCCGCTTTCACACCGTTTTTAAACCAGACCGGCATATCGGCCTCAGGAATATCGCAGATTTTTGACAGCGGTTTGGATTTGTGCTTCGTGCCCTGGTTCTCACCATAACCGATCGCGATCACACAGACGATCTTTTCGTTGCCCGCGATATCCGCCTTACATTTTCCGCGCTTGTATGTACCTGCCACCCAGCAGGTGTTCAGTCCCATCATCTGTGCTGCAAGGACAACCTTCTGCCCATAGTATCCGCCTCTGACATCGAGGTCCGCCATAGATTTGGGCCCGACAACGGCGATATAATTCTTCACGTTTTTGAACATTCCGTAATGTGCCAGCAGCGTATCGAAACATTCCGGATCATCCACGACCAACTGCATACTAAGGCCGCTCTCCTCATTGCACTGAGAGATGAGCACATCCAGTTCCGCTCTATGCTGTTCAGAAATCGGCTCGTCCTTGTAATACCTGACACTGTGGCGCTCCTTGATCGCTTCTTTGATATCCATTCTCTATCTCCTCTCCTGTTTGGTCAGCCCCCGAAAGGCCTTTTATACAACATACTCATATACAAGTCTGTAATTATGATCCCTGCACGCGATGACTTCCGAGTTCCACAGCGGCCGGAAGTCGGTGAAAACATCCTCAAACACAAATCCGCCGATGTCAACTCCTTTGTCTGTATTCCTCAATACATAGCCGTTCGGAAGCGAGAAGCTGAGCCGGCTCACGCCGTTTTTGAATTTCATACTGTCCCTACTGATCTCAGCAAGGTCTATTGTCTCCGGATCCGCGTATTCCTGCGCGTACCACAGCAGATGATCGCCTGTCAGTCCGAGATACCGATCCTTCGAGAATCTCTTCCAATCCGCCTCGCAGGCTATTTCCAGATTGTTCACGTCAAAATATCGCTTGCCCGACGCCTTATCGAATGCGCTCAGCCTGTAATAGAAAGTGTACTCGAACATATCATTGCAGCTGTCAAACTCATCCTCCTGATCATACTCCAGAATCAGTTCGGTCCGGCCGTTATCCGTCCGGTTCTTATATTCCTGCGTCATCGCAAATTCCTGCCTGGCCAGGCACTCTCTGCGCTGCGGAATCGGCGTGGGCTCATCGGACGTCGGCACGACTGTGATCAGCCTCCCCCTTTTATAATAGGCGCCCAGTTCAGACCACAGCCGCATGGACGGCTCGTGCATTGTAAGCACCTGGTCGGAAAGGCTCTTGCTCAGGGCATTATGTGTCCCCGCGACATCTCCCTTTTCCCAGCACTGTAACGCTTCCTCGTAGTACCGGATCATGTCCTCTTCTGCCTTAAGTCTGGCGTCCACTGTGGCGATCCCGGCCAGCTCATAAGGAAGCTCTGTCTCCGGCCGGAGCCTTATCGCATCCACTGTCCAGCGCCCCCATCGCTGCTCCCAGTTCATGTACTCGATGATCCCGCTCGCAGTGTAACCAAGCACTTCATATGGCATTGTATCCCCGTCTTCGTCAGGCAGTGGCGGCATAGAAAGCAGCAGCCTGCCGCTCTCTGCGTCAAAAAACCACAGCACATCCGCCTGCATTACGACAAGCTCTGAACCTGCACCGACGAACTTCACATCGTCGCTTTTATAATAATGCGGATGCATGTAACTTCCGCCCCGCGGCGTTGATTCCCCGTAGTCCCCATAATCGTTTACGTATTCCCTGATCTCTCCGGTCCTGAGATTCTCGATCCGGTATCCGTATTTTTCCGGCAGAAATCTCTCTTTTGTCATATAGCCCTTAACCTGATACGTGCCGTCACTGCTCGTATCCGAAAGGGGCATCAGCTCCTCCAGATTTCCGGGGCGCTCATCTTTCTTGTAAGAATACACCTTCTTGCCGAAATCCCAGTTTCCGCGCATACCGGCCAGCTTATCCATGACCTCTTTATGCAGGTCGCTCTCATCGGCATTCCCCCGCAGATAAGTCATGAACGCAGCATCACTGATCAGTCTCCTGTTCCAGCGGTGCAGAGCGTAATTATAGTGATACAGGAAAACGCTTCCGTCCCTGGAAACCGCCTGCTTCAGAAGCTCGTCGGCCTCCTCATCCCTGCCGAGATCTATGTAACTCAGTGCCTTATTGTTGAGGCTGGCCGCGGTATCTGCCGCGTTCCTCGGATCACTTCGCAGGTAAGAATGTCCGCTGACTGATCGATAGATCTTTTCCAGTTCTGCCTCAATAATGCCAAAATCATGCGGCCGGTCCTCCGGTCTCTCAGCCAGGCAGCCGGTTAACAGCGTCCGAAGCGATTTCGGTATGGCGACACGGCTCTTGTCAAAATATCGTCCGCAGTTCCTCCCTGCCTCCGCTCCGTTCTTCCACGGTCTTGTTCCGAGATACATTTCCAGTACGGACAGTGCCCAGCTGTATATATCCGTCCGGCGTGTAAGGGACTCCCCAAGAGACTGCTCTGACGAACAGTAGGCAGGTGTATAGCCGCCCGTCGCAGCAATAAGCGTGGCTCCGGGATCTGCCCCGAAAGTGCCCGCAGGCTGCGCTCCGCCTCTTCCTGCGGCGTCCTCCCCTTGTTCTGCCAGAAGCTGAGTGCGCGCACGGGCAAGCCCGAAATCAGCTACTTTCGCTTCCCACGTCATGGTCAGCAGCAGATTGTCCGGCTTGACATCCTGGTGGATTAGATGATCTTTAGACTCATGCGCATAGTGGAGGCCTCTCGCAAACTGGATCGCGATATCCAACAGTCTCAGCTGAATGATCCGCTCCCAATCACCTCCGGTCCTTTCCTGCTCCCCTGAGATCTCGTACAGGGAACCGTCCTCGATCCGGTTCTTGAGACTCCCGTTTTCCATCCACTCGGAAAAAATTGTCGGAACGCCGCTGATCTCGCGGACATAATAACAGGAAACTATATTGGGATGGAGCCCCAGATTGATCCAGGCCTCGCACTCGTGAACAAAGTTCTCCTTCCGCTTCTCGCTTCCTTCCGAGAAAAACCTTGGCTGAGGGCGCTTCATGGCAAGATCCGTATTCCACCCACTGTGGCGCACCTTCCAGACACTTCCCATACCGCCCCTGACAGCGTCGGAGATCACTTCGTAAGTATCAAGTATTCTCGTCCCCCTGACAATCTCCTCATTAGTAATGGAATCCCGTTCCCCGGCGATTCCCGCCTCAGGAACGTCCGGTCGGCTGTCCTCTTCCTGAATCGATCCTTTGCTCATACTCAGGCTCATGCTAAGGCTCAGACTCTCGTCCGTAAGCGTCTCCTCAGGCGCCGTTTTTTTATTCTTATTCCTGAACAGGTCAAAAAAGCCCATAACCATTCCCCTTCACATAAACGACCTCTGGGGCAGTTTGTTCCTTCATTATACAACTAAAGCAGACAGTGTACGCAATAGTGTGCACTTATCTGCTTTTATATCGTTATTATGATAAATCATTTACACAAGCGGCAGTGCCACATTGTCATACACGACGACCTTCCCGTCATGCTGTGTACACGCCTCGATCGTTCCATCCTGTGAAATTACGAAAGCCACGCTGTCCGGCACCGCGCTGCAGAACCTGTAGCCGGCCCTGTGCCGCATTCCGTTGTCCTTGAACTGTTTGCGCGTGTTCTCCGTGTTGTCATACTCCACGAAGCGCATCGCAGGGTGCTTGCTGCCCATTTTGTCCACCAGCGTCTCAGCGCCGAATCCCAGCAGGTCCAGATCCTTCGTCAGCACCACTGAACCGTCCACTGACGTCAGTTTCGCGATCATGTCCGCATACGTAATGATCTCTTTCTCGCGGGCATTCCCCGACAGTTCTGCCCGCCGCTCACAGTCGCTGAAAAGGTAGCCGGAAGGAAGCCGATACTTGATATCCACGAACTCCTTGCACGACTCCTCGTCAGGCACGATCAAAATAGCGCCGCCATGATGATAATCGCTTACCATCCACAGAATCCGGTAGAGCAGCTTCAGCCGTTCCTTTTCACTTACATGTGCGCCTTTTTCGAGCTGCTCCGACACCAGCGTCGATGTGAAAGTATCCGTCCGGAAGAAAACACAGTTCCCGGCGCGGTAATTCACAAGCGATCCCTCTCCGAAACAGGCCTCCAGCTCTCCGGGCCCGTCCACCAGAATATTGGGGATCCGGGGCATCCGGTTGCCCGAGGTGAGCTCGCGGGTGATTATTTTTTGCCAGGTTGTAAAAGCAGCTATGATCCCGATCGCCTTAAATGGTCTCTCGCTGATATCCAGTACCAGATAGCTCATATCCGGGTTCAATGCCGGCGCGAGCTTGTTCATTTCCCTGGTATTGAACTCGATCGGCTTATTGAACAAAAGTGTGTGAGAATAGATGTAAGCGCTCAGAAGTTCTGAATCCGGCCTGATAAAACACACTCTGAAGGAAGGGAATCTCCCCTCCTCGCGCATGCAGCTGATATTGAGCAGAGTCTGGCATACCTCCTCCAGCACATCTTTCGAAGGAAGCCTCTGATCATCCTCAAAGGCAGCGCCCATCCTCTCATAACAGTCGTAGATCGCTTCGACAAAAGCTGTTATATCTCCCATTTTAGTTCTCGAGATCCTCCATCCGGCAGATTATAAAGCCAACCTTGATCACATTCGGAATCTCCGCGCTGGGGAACCTCTCGTCAAATGCCTTGACCATCTTGTCTCCATCCGGAGAATTCGTGTATGCATAGAACATATCAGAGAAATCCTCATACCGTTTGCAGAATCTCTCTACCGAATCGCCATTCTGCGGAATGTCGAGTTTGAAAAACTCCTTCGCAAGCTTCTCGTCCCAGATCGCAAACCTGGGGTTGATCGTATGCACAAGGATACTCGCCGCAGTCATGACGTTTCCGTTCTCAACCTCCAACAGCTTTTCAAAAGCCTCTCTGAAGAATATGTTGCTCATGCGCTTCATCTCTTCCAGCAAATAGAAAAACTGTGTTATAAATTTCTCCGAGTAACCGTCATTAAGCCTGTAAAGGTCGCAGTATGCATCCTGGAAAGTATAATCATCAGATGCGTCTGTATTGAACAGCGCTCCTGTAACAAATTTGTATTTCCTGAGCATATCAGCAATCTTGTCACCGGCCACAATTTCTTTAACATTCGATACTTCGATCATACTTTCCTCCTCATGCTATGAGCCAAAACAGCTGCATATGACCTTTGGGATCATTAATTCTGCCTGTCCTTAAATTATACAACAGATCAGACACCTCTGTGAAGACTCACGCGGCCTCGTCGAGCGCCTCCTCTTCGGTCTCTGCGGGCTCCTCCGAAGCAGTGACAGCTGCAATGTCCTGTACACCGTATTTTTCCAGCATCCTGTCAAATCTCCTTTAATGATTGTCCTGGGACTGTTGATCACGGCGCAAAGTCCTCCCACAGTTCCTGACAGCGCGCGGGATCCGCGACAAATAAAAACCTGTCCTTATCTTTCTGAAACTGCGTGTAGACCGGCACTCCGGCTTCCAAAGAGAAGTCTTCCCAGGTCCGCGCATCTTTGATGATGAGCTCTCCCCCCTTATAGGCAGGGTTTCTCCGCCATTTCAGGGCACCGTCTTCTACATAGGGGTAAAAAGCTATTCCGGCATGTCTTCTCACTTCACCGTAGTCAAAGCCGTAGTCCCTCACGCACCAGGCTCCGGCCCGAAGACGTCTTCGCCATATCGGAAACCGAAGGGCTCCTTTGTCGCCTTCAGGTCAAACCCGGGATAGAACGCCATATCTTTGTCTGCACTTTTCATAGTTTCATATCCCTATCATTTAATGAAGCCAAGCTTTTTAGCCTGCTCAGTATACTTGGGAAGGTCCTCCAGTGAGACTTTCACATTATGCTTTCTGGCAAAATGCATGAACTCCATGATAGTGATCTTGCCGTCCGCCACGATATCAGCCACTTCCTTCTGAAGTTTCTCGTCTGTTTCATACTGTTTTACCAGTTCATCTACTGTTGCCATATTTTTCCTCCTTATAAGCCTTTGTATGTTTTAA
This sequence comes from uncultured Lachnospiraceae bacterium, assembly GCA_902785055.1. GTDB lineage: Bacteria > Bacillota > Clostridia > Lachnospirales > Lachnospiraceae > CAG-791. The sequence goes on along the minus strand of CACZXG010000006.1, from coordinate 25,502 downwards.
TATCCAATTAATCCTGCAAGTAAATCGGAACAGGGAGCATTTAATCAAAGATATAGTACGCTTTAAATCCGAACGCCTTCATCAATATTTTACCTTATCACAAAGAGTAATTACAGGTTTTTCAGCCCCCGTGAACTCCGGTACGTCCATTTTTGCGATCATTCCGTCTATTGTTTCCTTTTGCCAGCTATGGTAAGATACAAAAAACCGGCAGGCATTATTTGATATTCTGCTATATGAAGGAGATTTTTGTTAATGTCGGAACGAATATGGAATATTCTTGTCGAAGGTTTCGTCAAGATCATGCTGGCGAGCATCAAGGTCACAATTCCGCTGACCGTGCTCGGCTTTTCGTTTGCCATGATCATCGCTATGTTCATGGCTATGGTGCAATACGCCAAGGTTCCGGTACTTCGTCAGCTCTCAAGACTCTATATCTGGATCTTCAGAGGTACGCCTCTTCTGGTACAGCTGTTCCTCGCTTATTACGGTTTCCCCAAGATTGGAATCGTCCTGAATTCATTTATATGTGCCGTGATCGTGTTTTCCCTCAATGAGGGAGCTTACTGCGCTGAGACGATGCGCTCTGCGCTGGAAGCAGTGCCGGAAGGGCAGATGGAGGCCGGCTATTGTGTCGGAATGAATTATCTGCAGATCATGCGCCATGTCGTGGTCCCACAGGCGCTGCGCACGGCGTTTCCTCCCCTCTCCAACTCAGTGATCGCTATGCTCAAGGATACATCCCTTGTGGCGGAGATCACAGTCGCGGATATGTTTATGGCGGCGCAAAAAATTGTTGGCCGTACTTACGAGCCGCTCTGGCTCTACTGCGAAGTGGCACTGATCTATCTTTTCTTCTCGACGATCCTGACTTTCGTACAGCGCTATTTTGAAAAGAGGCTCAGCGCTTATAACAGCAGGGAGACCGAAGTGCGCGCACAGGAGTGAGGGAAACTATGGAGATCAGAGAACTCAGGAAATCTTTTGGAGCAAACACGGTGCTCAAGGGTATTGATCTTACGGTAGAAAAAGGAGATGTGATCGCGATCCTCGGTCCCAGCGGAAGCGGAAAAACCACTCTTCTTCGCTGTATCAATTTTCTGGAGAAGTCCGATTCCGGGACTATGATATTCGACGGTGAGACATTCGATCTTGGTCACATGCGCAGAGCGGATATCGCTGCGATCCGTAAGAAAACGGCTTTTGTATTCCAGAACTACAACCTTTTTGCAAATCTGACGGCGCTCGGCAATGTCACACTTGGGCTCACATCCGCCAGAAAGATGGACAAGGAAAAGGCACGGCAGATCGGTATGGAAATGCTGAACAAGGTCGGCCTGTCGGATCGCGCGGACTACTATCCTATCCAGCTCTCCGGCGGACAGCAGCAGCGCGTTGCGATCGCGAGGGCTCTGGCGACGAACCCGGAAATTATCTATTTTGACGAGCCGACGTCAGCGCTCGATCCCGAACTGATCGGTGAGGTGCTGGCCGTCATGCGTCAACTTGCGGAGGACGGGATGACCATGCTTGTGGTAACACACGAGCTCAGCTTCGCGGAGAATGTCTCCAGCCGCGTCATCTTCATGGAAAACGGAAGTATTGTGGAGCAGGGACCTTCGAAGGAATTCTTCGCCAGTCCCAGGGAACAGCGAACAAGGGAATTCTTAAAGAACATCCGCACACAGCATGACGCGTGAGCTGTTCTGCCCCGGCAAAGGACTCAATATTATTTACATAAATGACGAATACCTATATTGAAAAGAAGAAGGAGGATTACACGTGAAGAGAGGTGTAAAGAAATGGCTTAATCTGCTGCTCGCAGGTGCGCTGGCAGCTTCAGTGCTGACAGGATGCGGCGGCTCAGGTTCCGCTGCTCCCGCCAAGGAGGAAAGTGCAGAACCGGCGGCAGAGAATACTGCAGCTGCAGATACTTCGGCTGACGATCTTTTGGCCAAAATACAGAAAGAAGGAAAGATCGTGATCGCCATGGAAGGCAACTGGGCTCCCTGGACCTATGAAGATGAGAGCGGCAATCTCGTCGGTTTTGAGGTTGAGGTCTCAGGTGCTGTGGCTGAGAAACTCGGCGTCAAACCTGAGTATGTGACCGGCGAGTGGGACGGCCTTCTCGCAGGCGTGCAGGCGGGCCGTTACGATGTCATGGCGAACGGTGTCGGCTATACGGACGAGCGGGCGCAGGCATACTATTACAGTGATTTCTATGCATTCAACAGAACTGTCCTGGTTGTTCGCGGTGACAACGAGGAGATCAAATCGATGGAGGATCTGGCAGGAAAGACGACCTGCAACTCCGCTAACAGCACCTACCAGCTGACTGCTGAAAAATACGGTGCCACTGTCAAGGACGTCGAGTCTCTTGCCGGAACGATCGATGAGCTGCTGGCAGGCCGTGTCGACGCGACTCTCAACGCGGAAGTGTCCATCAACGACTACATGAAGGAACAGCCCGACGCTGATATCAAGATCGCAGCATATGACCCTGAAGTCGAGCAGGTAGGCATGATCATGCCTTACGGAGATTCTTCCGAGTCTCTTCGCGCCGCGATCAACGACGCCCTGAAGGAGCTGAGAGAAGACGGCACTCTGTCTGCGATCTCCAACAAGTATTTCGGAATGGATATCACAGAGAATAAATAAGGCTTTTGACATAAGAGGGATCATCATGAAGGAACGCATTGTTGTCGCCAAGTTCGGCGGCACTTCAGTCGCGGACGCCGGCCAGGTCCGCAAGATCAGCGACATTGTAAGGAGCGATCCGGCCAGGAGGTTTATCGTCGTGTCTGCGCCCGGTAAAAGGTTTAGCGACGACATAAAGGTGACGGACCTTCTTCTTGAACTGTATGAGAAAGCGAAAGCAGGCCAGCCCTTTGAAGCTGAACTTCGGCAGATCAAAATGCGGTTTCGGGAGATCATAGACGGTCTGGGGATCAGTTTCCCCCTCGACGAGGAATTTGAGATTCTCGAGCGATCACTTAGGACAGAACCGATGCGCGACTACACTGCCAGCCGCGGCGAATACCTCACTGCCAAAATAGTGGCCAAATACCTCGGCTTCACTTTCGTTGATCCCGCATGGTGCGTCTGTTTTGACCAGGACGGACGCCTGAACGGCCCTATGACATCGCGCACCATGTGCGCCTCTCTTATGCCGCTTAACCGCGCTGTGATCGCCGGTTTCTACGGTTCTGATATGAGTGGTGTGATCCACACCTTCGAGCGGGGCGGTTCGGATATCACAGGCAGTCTTGCGGCCTGTGCAGTCGGCGCTGATCTCTATGAGAACTGGACCGACGTCTCGGGGCTGTACGCGGCAGACCCCCGCATTGTCAAGAATCCTGAAACTGTCTCTTACATGAGTTACAGGGAGCTGCGCACGCTCTCTTACATGGGAGCGTCAGTACTCCACTCAGACGCGGTCCTCTCAGCCTCTGAACTCGAGATCCCGATCAACATCCGAAACACGGACCGCCCTGAAGACGCGGGCACCATGATCGTACGTCACCTTCCCTCCGGAGTTGTCAAAAACCCCGTGACCGGCGTCTCCGGCCGCAAAGGAATGTCTGTGATCCAGATCGAAAAAGTCATGGTCAGCGACGGCTCCGGATTCAGTGCGCTGATGCTCGATATTTTGAAAGAGCGCGCACTGCCCTTCGAGTACTGCCTGACCGGCATCGACTCGATCACGCTGGTAATCCGCAAAGATCTTCTTGATGGCTGTAAAGATGATCTCTTTGAGGAAATCCGCGAAACACTCCATCCCGACTTCATCGGCCTTCGCGAGAACCAGTCGCTGATCGCTGTGACCGGCGAGAAAGCAACGGAGTCCAGCGACGCAAATGTACGGGTACTGGAGAAACTCACTTCAGAAGGAATCGAGATCAGCACCATCAACCAGGGCGCCGGCAAACTCAATCTTCTGATCGGCGTGCCTGAAGAGCGCTACGAAGACGCGATCCGGGCTATTTATGAGTTCAGGCAGAGTCTGTGAGCTCTGTGGTAGTTCGTGGTCTTTGGGGTTGTTCGTGGCCTCTGGGGTAGTTTGTTCATGAACAATGAGGGTGTCGCATCTTGCTGATCAATCAGCTGGAGCGGTGCTCTTTTTAGGTAAGCCTCTGGGTTGATTGCCGCAGCGGTATCTGCTGCCTGACACTCTCCACTGTGTCAAGGTTGATCTGCGCAGTAAGAATACCCTCCTCTGCGCCCAGTTCCTTCACAATTCTCCCCCACGGATCCGTCAGAATACTGTGCCCGTAAGCGACATAGGAAGCATTCTCGTCTCTGGCAGCCGCACATCCCAGCATAAAGATTTGCTGGTCAAGAGCCCGGCTTCTGAAAAGTATCTCCCAGTGTGCCGGTCCGGTGGTCATATTGAAATCCGCAGGCACGAAGACCATCTTCACGCCTGCATCCCGCATCGAGGTGAAAAGATCCGGAAAACGGATATCAAAGCAAATGCATACTCCCATCTTCCCGTATTCCGTATCAAATACAGTTAGCGTATCACCGGGAGACAACACATCCGATTCCTTGAAATATTGTCCGCCCTTGACATCGATATCAAACAAATGTACTTTGCGATGCTTGCCGATCAGATTTCCACTTCGGTTGAAAACATAAGAAGTATTATAGATCTTCCCATTTTCCAGTTCTGGGACAGACCCTCCGATCACATACATCCGCCTGTCACGCGCCAGCTCTGAGAGAAATCTGTACGCAGATCCGCCATCGCTCTCCGCAAACTTCGGAAAGCATTTATTGTCATAAGGACAAGTGAAGATCTCCGGAAGCACAAGAAAGTCAATCAGCGGTCCGGTACAGGAATTTCCGTCATTGGTATCCAGCATCTGCCGTACGGCGGACATATTCTGTTCAGGTGTTCCATATACCTTTTTCTGCACTGCGACAACGTTGAAGATCCTGCTCATATCTTCCTCCTGCTCTGACATACGACCTCAGGGATATCTTGCCTGCTCCCATTATACAAAAAAAGCTGCTGCAGGGATTCAGATTTTCCCTGTAGCAGCCGTCAGATTATTCCTTATTCACTTTTTACTGAATTCCATTCGCCTCGACGATTGCGTTGTACCATTCGTTCATGATCTCGCTGGCCTTGGATGTGCCATCCGCGAATGTCACCTTAGTAAAGTAAGAGTACTGCTCGCCGCCTTCGGGTCCGACCACCTGGCGAATGATGTTCTCGCTGCCTTCAGCAAAGAAGAAATCATAGCGTACCTGGTCATCGGGGAATGTAAGGACAACATACTCGCCGTCCGGTACATCGCTCTCTGCTAAATCGATGTTCTCAAATACAGCGTCCTTAGTCATCTTCTCATAGAAAGGAAGCGGATCAACGCCATTGGGTGCGAGGGGACCGTGCTCCAATGTGCTGATGGTATAGTTGGCATCCTTTTCATATGCAGCTTTGGCAAGAGCCGATTCTATAGCTGTATTGTTGAAATTGATCTGTGTAAGGCCGTTCTCTGTGGCGAAGGTCTTGATGACTGAGCTTGCCCACTCACAGGCTGCTGTCCACTCAGCCTGATCCTTTTCCATATCCTCGACGGTTGCGCGCTCATAGCGGACATCTGTCGGATTGTTAAAGATCAGGTAGATACCGTCCGCGGTCACCGCGATCGGCTGCTGCCCGCCATATGCATCGACCATCACTTTATGTGCTTCCTCTTCATTTCTCTCGGTAATGGTAAAGAGCCAGCCATAACCCAGATTATCATTTCCTTTGGCCTTAGCCGCCTCGACGGATTTCGTCTCGTATGCACTGAATATAACTCCGTCGTCGTTGAGGTCAGGCGCTTCTACTGTGATCTTGTCAGCCAGTTCGCCGGGAACAGACAGCTTATAGCCCCTGTTCTCATAGACCTTCGGCTCCGCAGTTGCCTCAGCCGCAGGCTCCCCTGATTCCGTGTTCTCCGTGACTTCAGTTGCCTCTGTAGTCTCCACAGCCTCAGTTGTCTCAGCCTTGTCATCCGACGGTGCTCCCTGGGCACTTGCTGCTCCGCAAGCTGCCATTGAAACGATCAGCGCGGGAATCACAACACCGATCTTTACCAAATCAGAAAAGTTTTTTCTCATAGTTTAATCCTCCTGAATGTCTTTTTCGTGATTCTGTTCATCAACATAAGTTCGTTATATGCCAAAAGCCCTTTCTCTCAAATCAGACTTCAGACTTATAATATAATATACGAATTTTTCGCTAATATCCACCAATTAATAATCTTTTAATACTTTATCACTTCAGTGCTTCACAGCAAAATACATTAACATGCAGTGTAATACAAGCAGCCTGACTGCCCTTCGCTCACCTCTCTGCCCACGGAATTCCCTTCGCGTCCAGACGCCTCTGGACTTCGGTTCCCGCATTGCAGTGAATGACAAACCTATATTCGCCGGTCTCGTAATCCTTAGCTCCTATATTGCCAATGCTCAGAACAGAGTCCGGTAGATATATATCCGTCACCTTCCCACAGCCTTCAAGAGCTGAATACTCAATGTACAAGATCCCGTCTGGTACGATCAGGTCTCCCTCCAAAAGGGTGGGAACACCCACAAGCGTGCGGCCGTCTTTGCTCATTAGCAGCCCGTCTGCTGACATATAATTCCCGCTCTTTTCATCTACTTCAAATCTCTCAAACAGAATATTGTCGAGGAATTTGTTCGTAATGACGAGATTTGCCGGAATACGGATCTCATCCTGGATGAAGGGTTCGTTAAACCTGGCCGTAAATGCTGCGTAACCCATTTTCTCCAGTTTGTCGGGAAGCTCAATTTTGCCGTAACCTTCTCCGGGCGTAAAAGCAGACGCGCCGATCGAAGTAACAGAGGAAGGGAGTTTTACATCCTGAAGCGGACAGCCGCTGAAGGCTCTGTCTCCGATCTCTTTGAGTCCCTTTGCAAATTCGACGACGGAAAGGGACGAGCAGCTTCCGAACGCGCTCTTGCCAATTGTCCTCAGGGACTTGGGAAGCGTCACTTTCTTCAGGAAGGAGTTGAGGTAAAACGCGCTTTCCCCGATCGTCTCTGTTTTGCCGGGGACAGTGTACTCCTCATCTTGCTTCTGCTTGGGATAGACAAGAAGGGTCTCCCCTTTCGCGTCAAACAGGACGCCGTCCACGCACTTATAATTCTTATTGCCTGCGCCTGTCTCCACTTCCTTCAGCATGTAGAAGTCTGAGAAGAATGCGCTCTCAATCGCGCTCACGCTGTCCGGTATGACTATTTTGGAGTAGTAATTGGTATAGTACTGGGAGCTGTCCTTGCGGATCGCTGTTACCGGCAGTTCTCTGAACTCAGACGGGATCGTGAGCGTTCCTCTGTCATTTCCGCTGCAGCCGGCCAGTTCCGCGTGATCTTTAAAGACACGCCATGTCAATGTTGCGGGCTCTGTGCCCTCTGCGCCGGGCATCTCCTCTGTCACAGTCTCATATACCAGGTTCTCCGGTTCCACTACGTCATCATAAGCAATCTCAAATTGCTTTGCATAAGATTCCGCTGCAGAACCCTCCGAGCAGTGCAGTTTAACATTATAAATATACTGATATCTTCCAGTCTCGTCCTGTTCTCCGAGTGTATAGGGGAAGACATACTTTCCAAAGCGGAAGACGCTGTCCGGGATCACAAAGTCCTCGGCTTCATCGCAGTTCTTGAGCAGATAGTCCTGCAAAGTAGTGATACCGTCGGGGATCACCACTATTTTGTCCAGGCCTCCCGGCACCTCCAGGATCATATCCTTGGCCTTGCTCGTGATGAATCCGCCCGAGGAGGCAAAATAGGGATTTTTCTCATCTACCTCAAAAGCCGCGATGTTCATCATACTGAAGGCTTCTTTTCCGATATGCTGCACATTCGGTCCGACATGCATCGACTCGATGAGCGGATTCTCCTCATCTCCGAATTTGAACATCAGGTACTCCCCAAAAGCGGAATCCCCGATCGACTCAAGGCTGCCCGGAAGATTGAAAGAGGAAAGGCCCTGGCATTCGAAGAAAGCCATATTCTCTATGCTCTTAAGCGATTCCGGAAGGACAACGCTGTTAATATGGGAACCTGCGAAGGATCCGTATGCGATCGTTTCCGTTCCGTTCTCAACCTTGTACTCACCGCTTCGCGCGCCCGGATACTGGATCAGTGTCTTACCGTCTTTGGTATACAAGACGCCATCTACAGTCTTATAGTTTTCATTGCACTCACAGATTGAGATCTCCTCAAGGTATTCGCAGTCCGCAAACGGAATGGAACCGATGGACGAAAGCCCCTTCGGCAGTGTGACTGACGTCAGTTTCGTCCTTGAAAAAGCGCCTCTCTTGATCACTTCCACACTCTCCGGGATCTCGACCGTCTCGATCCCGCTGCCACGGAAGGCCGATATACCTATTATTCTGATGCCCTCAGGAAGTGTGATACTCCTGCACTCAGTCAGATTTGTGAAAGCTTCGTTCCCGATCTCTGTCACTTTTTTGCCTGAAACTTCAGAAGGCACGGTGAGCTCTGTATCTTCTCCCTCGTAGCCGGTGATCACAGCCTCATCTCTGAAAATATCGGCGTACAGTGTTCCGTTTTCCGTGCTGATCTCTTCATATTCCCTGCCGTGATCCAGTTCCAAATCGATATATTCCGATCCGTGGGTTTTGCCGTTGATATCCTTCACTGTCACCTGACAGATAAAATCCTTGTCAAATCCGGATGCCGGCTTCATCTCAAGCCTGAAACCGTGATCCAGGCATAGCGGGTACATCTCATATCCGGTTGATTTCCACTCGCTGAACGGCTTCATATTGCCGTTCTCGTCGCGTCTGGGATTATAAGAAATACTGCCTGCGTTGATGAGCGATTCGTAGTTGGAGACGTCGATGGACGCCTTGCCTCCCGCCCAGGCACTTCCGGACGCGGAAGTGATATCAAGGACAGATGTCTCTGTCTCACCTGTAATATTCTTGGCGGTAATCGCTACTTCCTCATCTTTGTCCCAGTCGACGTCCATGAACTCATGCCCGGATGTCAGGTAGCAGTTAATTGTTCTGTAGACGCACTCTCCGCCGTTGTTCTGAGACTGGACGCAGGTCAGAGGCGCCGGCGCCTCCTCCATATCCGTAGCCACATTGAGCAGCATAGGGTCTGCGGGTATATGCAAAACATTGTTCTCATCCGGTTCCACGGCGATATTGGCCGTGGTGACCGCGTAATCTCCGAAACTGTTCCTCTGCAGGACAGTGTAAAAGGCCTGAGATGCATTTCTCACTTGCTCTGCGGTTAGCTGCAGCGTCAGTTCCTCTCCCTCCCGCTGAATTTCAGGAAGTGTCCAGTCCGTGTTCGACCCCTCGATCCAGCTGTCCATATAGGCGGTGACAAAGGCTGAATATTCAGGCGACAGCGAGGTATCCTCCGAATACAGTTCTTCAGATACGCCGTAGAGTTCCAGATTGTCGCCGGGAAGATAGATGGAAACGCCGCCCGCACCGCTGACATTGGATGTGCTGCGCACCACCATTTCGTCGAGCGCCTCTATGATCCCGCGGCTCTCTTCGGGATACATTTCGCTGACATTTTCAGCGAGATTTCTAAGGTCCAGAAGATCATAAGCATCTTCTTTACCGCTTGCCGCGCCAAGTCCGAAAGCCTTCGTCTTCGCTCTTGCCTGATTCAGCTCAGGGTAATTCCCATTGTCTATCCCGGCCTTCATCGCTGCGAATAGATTGTTCGCGCTTTCAATGAGCTGATCAGTCCGGCTCAGATCCATTGCGGCCAGTGTCACATCGGGATTGAAGAACTCCGACTTACTCTTCTCATAATAGTTTCCATAAGCCTCGACGATCGCACTCACGACCGTTCTGGCGTCATCAGAATCATTGAGCGTATTGAGGAAACTGTAATCCCATCCCCTGCCGGACTCCAGTTCCTCAGATCCGACCATATACTGCGCATAGTTTTTCCAGAGCATTGCACTCTCGATAGATCCCATAAGGCAGGCGTCGAAGCCCACAAAATCCAGTTTCTTATCTCCAGCAAACGGTGTCAGGTCCATCGCGCCCTTAAGTTCCTCCAGCAGGAGGCTGTCATTTCCGAACAGTTCATCACTGCCATACCCCCACAGAGGGCCCGCGCCGTGATCCCACAACACAAGTCCGTAGTGCCTGGCCGGGTAATTGGCTGTACAGTAATTGATGAATTCAGCCAGCGTACCTGCAGCGCCCATGTCCGCTGTCTCTGCGGTCTGGGCCATTACCTCCAGTTCCTCGCCGTTCTCCATGTTAATAACGCTGTTGCATGTATTTGATATTGCGCTGGTCCACCTCTTGCTGCCACCGGTATAGACAAGAAGATTGTTCCTGTCAAAATCGAGATCTGCTCCGATCATCTCCTTCATATCGTTTGTGGCAGCCCCATAGCGGCTCTCAAGGTTGGAACCTACGATGTAGACCATTACCGTAAAATCCTTGTCCAGGGTTTTGGGCCTGTCCTTCGAGGCGTAAAGAGCTCCGCTTTTTACATTTGTCTGCTCACTCTTTTTGGCCTGCGCGGCGCGGCTGTAATCCGTCTCCTCCTCGCCCAGGATCACGAGCTCCGGCTTTTTATTCTGCTCCGGGATCTGTGCGGTCGTCTCTGTATCCGCCTTTGTCGACCCGCTGTCACTCTGGGGACCCGGGAATGCGCCGGGCTCCGCGCAGGCACCAAGCGCCAGCATTAAGCATACAAGCAATGCCGATATCTTTCTTATCTTCATAGCGTCACCTCTTCCGCTTCCTGATGATCTGTCAAAATATCACATACTTGTATTATACCATATCCCCTTATATATAAAGTGACGTGCTTCCTGTGCTCTTGTTACAAAAATATTACAATCTATTGCAAATTTTATCATGATAGGTTAGAATATGCGTATGTTTATATTTTGTTAAACAACTATACTAAGAACAATAACAGGAGGACTTTATGCGTAAAAGAAGTCTTTGTGTTCTGACGGTCGCCACACTGGCCTTGTCCACAGCTCTAACCGGCTGCGGCGGTTCTACCTCCGCTCAGACTCAGCAGGAAGAAACTACAGTTGAAACAGAAAATAAAGTAGAAGAAACCGCATCTGCAGACACTACTGTCATCGATGCGTCGACTGAAGCTATTTCCAAACCGGAACCCGAGCCGATCCCGGAACCCGAGCCCGAGCCCGAGCTTCCCAGAAGCCCTCTGACCGGCAAGGTCATGGATGAAGAACTTCTCAAACAGCGTCCTTTGGCTTTCATGTTCCCCATTAATAAGCAGGCTCAGCCCCAATATGGTCTCGACAGAGTCGATGTCTTCTATGAGATCATGGAAGAAGGCAATATGAGCCGCCAGATGGGCATCATGCAGGATTGGCAGGATCTTGAGAGGATCGGCAACGTCCGCAGTATTCGCTCCTACTTCGTCTATGAAGCTCTTGAGTGGGATCCGATCATCATCCACTTCGGCGGTCCTTCCGACTACACAGGCGAGATCCTCTCCCGTGATGACGTCGACAACATCAACGGCACCGGCCATCCGTCCATGGGACCGGATTACGGCGCTTTCTACCGCATTCCTCATGACGGCGTTGCCATCGAGCACACAGCCTACACAGATGCTGAGCACATCCTTGATGCAATCGATGAGGCCGGCTTCGAGAAAGAACACCGCGAAGAGTACTATCACGACAAGCACTTCACATTCACAAAGGACGGCGAGATCAATGACCTCTCGCAGTATCCTGACGCAGTAGATGCGACTGAGGTCGATATGGCGGGTTCCTTCCCTGTCACTCAGTCCGCACTTTACTACGACCCGGAGGATCATCTCTATTACAAGACACTGTACGGAGACGATCAGTGTGATGCAGTCACAGGCGAGCAGATGGCATTCACCAATATCTTCATTCAGCGCGCAGAGTGGGTCTATGCGAACAACGACTCCCGTGAATGGGAAGACGGCACACACGGATATCTCTGGTTCAGGATTGAAGATCCCGGTTACGACGGATTCTACATCACAAACGGCAAGATGATCCACGTAACATGGAACAAGGAAGACGACTATGAGCCCACATTGTTCTACGATGACAACGGCAACGAGATCACAGTGAACCAGGGCCGCAGCATGATCTTCATCATCCGTGATGACAGAGATGACTTCGATATCGACGGGATCACCTACTATCCCGAAGATCACGCCACTATCACCGCACCTCGCGAAGACGTTTCTGACGGTTCCACCGAAGAAGAGAGCGCTCCCGCAGAAGAGCCTGAATTCGAAGAAATGTAATAACGAACCTCCGGGCTTTAACGGCTCGGAGGTTTTTCTCTGTTTCACATTCTTTATTTTGACGGGATTGAACTGTAGGAAAACTGCAGTTTCTTCGGCACGTGGTGCTTGTCATCCACAAATTTCAGTGTCGTCCTGTCCTCTTCGTCTACAGTGACGCAGCAGACGCTGACGTTATACAGAAGATACCGGCCCATTTTGTCCGCCGGGATACCTTCGGAATAGTTGAGGAAGGTCTGGATCGCGGTTCCATGGGAAGCGATCACAATAGTCTCTCCTCTGTGCTCCCGCACGATCCTCATAATTGCCTTGCTCACGCGCTCGTAGACCTCGATCATAGTCTCTCCTCCGGGCGCCCTTGCATGGCCTCTGTCCTCATTAAGCACATACATTCTGTAAAACTCGGGATACTCCGCTTGAATCTCCTCTTTGGTCCAGCCGTCGATGAGGCCGAAATCGATCTCCATGATGCCGGGTTCCACCAGCACAGGGACCTCATGGTCCTGAGTTGCGAGACTGTATTCCAACGTTTTGACAGCGCGCTGCAGAGGGCTGGTCACCCCGAGATCGACATGAATGTCTTTGAAATACTCCTCCAGACAGGCCCCCTGCCTCTCTCCTATCTCATCGAGCGGATTATCTGTCTGTCCCTGATAGCGAAGCGCCTGATTCCATGCTGTGGTGCCGTGGCGCACCAGATAAAGGGTTGTTACTTTTTTGTTCTGATCCATACTGCCGCTCCTGTTTTTTTAATCCTCTTATTTGAGATCTCTCGTGTTATGTTCCTTGTCCTTCTTAGATTATAGTCGACTTTTGTGAGGAATAGAAACCTTTTCCTGTTGCGGTTTTTATCCTGTCTGGTCCATAATTAGTTTTGCGGCGGGTTCAGTACAGTCATAATGCTGCCAAAACATAGCTCGCCGGGAGGACTTCTACATGGAATTTACATCTTTTGACGGCGAGAGAATATGGTACAAATTCTGGGAGGCGGATAAGCCCCGCGCTGTGATCCAGATCATGACAGGACTAGCTGAAGTCGCCGATTATTATGAGATTTTTGCCCCTGAAATGGTTAAGGCCGGATACACAGTTGCTTTGCATGAGTACAGGAAACACGGCAGGACCCGGGCCGAATACGGAGAGGGAAATCTTTTTCGCAATTATGCAAAAGATAGCTCGTCCTTCTGCGCGATCCTTCGCAGGTCCTTCCCCGAACTTCCTGTTGTCCTATTTGCTCACAGTCTCGGTACGACTGTCTCGCAGATTGCGATCTATGAGAAGATGACCCAGTGGGACGGTATTATCTATACCGGTCCTTCCCATGCTGTCATTGCACCGGAGCGGATGGAGGAACTGCTCGCCATTACAGACAGAGATATTCTTCTTCACGGTGAAAACTCTGTAAACGTGATGATCTTTCCTTTGGTCTTCGGGCGCCTTAACGCCCCCTTTGCCTCGGACAGAAGCTCTCTGGGCTTTATCACTTCCGATGCAGAAAGGCGCAGATGGCTTGCCGATCTTCCTTACGAAAGTCCATCCTACACTAACCGCTTCTTCAGAGATTTTGTCGTCATGCAGGCTGATCTGGCCGTCAATGAGACGCTGGAGAACACCAGGCCTCCTCTCACGGATACGCCGGTCCTCTTCCTCACGGGCGGCGATGATGTCACTGCTCAGAACGGTACCTACGGCGACACACAGGCGCGCCTTCTTCTTGAAGCGGGATACAAAGATGTCACTTCCATAGTCTATCCGGGCCTTCGCCATTCCCTTCTGCAGGAGACAGCATACGCGAAAGTCATGGAAGATATCAAAGAATGGATCCAAAAGAGATTCTGAAATAATAAAGCCGCAGTCCCGGAATGATCCCGGTGCTGCGGCTTCTTTATTCATACTGGTTTCATGCTCTGAGCGTTATTCCGAGCACTGCGTCCAGCTTCTTGAGGATCTTGGCGACATATCTGTCAAGATCTTCGGAAGTGAATTCCTCTTCTCCTGCTCTGAAGGTAAGAGTGAAGGCCATGCTCTTCATAGTCGGAGGGATCGGAACGCCCTCATAGACATCGAAGAGCCTGATGTCGCGGACATACTTGCAGGCTGCGCGGATCTGGTCTTCAACCTGCGCGCAGGTAACGTTCTTGTCCATGACAAGAGCAAGGTCACGGGAAACATCCAGGAACTTCGGAAGGGGTTCAAAGGCCGGCGTATTGCCGCACAGCGGATACAGAGCAGCCAGATCCAGTTCCATCAGATACAGACCTGTGCGCATGTTCTCACTTTCCGCGATGTCGTAGGCAAGTGTTCCGATATATCCTACCGTCTGTCCTTCGCAGATGACATCAGCGGTCTGGTAAGGATGTGTGAAACTGCGGGTTGCTGCACGGTATGCGAATTTCACATGCAGAGTATCCGCTACTGTCTCAGCAGCTCCCTTTACTGTGAAGAAATCCTCTCCTTTGCCCCAGAAAGCGACGACCAGATGGTCTCTCTCATCCGGATACTCGGTGAGAGGAAGGGCCTTGGGCACGAAGACCTTCGCGATCTCGAAGAGTCTTCCGTCGAGGCGTCCGTTCTTCTGGTTGCGCACGACCGCATGGATCATGGAAGCCGTCAGAGTGGTGCGCATCAGGGACAGTTCCTCGCTGATGGGGTTCATGATGCGGATGGCGTTACGCTCCGGAGCGTCCGCAGGATAGCGGAGCAGATCCAGATCGGAGGGCGAGAAGAAGGAATAGTGCATGCACTCGTAAGCGCCGAGTCCGCACAGAGCCTCCTTGACGCGCATCTCGCGGCGCTGAACGGGATTCCAGCCGCCGGTGGTGACTTCCGCGCTCTTAAGGAAAGTGGGAACGAGTTTGTCATAACCGTACATGCGGATTACTTCCTCTGCCACATCCTGATAGCCTTCCATGTCATCGCGGTAAGCGGGGACCTGAAGGGTAAGCATACGCTTACCGTCCTTCTCACTGATCGAAGGCTTCATGTCGAGGTTGTTCATGATGCGGACGATGTCCTCATCCGGAACGGTAATGCCGAGAACACCGCTGATCTTGTCGATCTCGACGGTCATTTCGCGGGGCTCTACACTGTTTCCAGTGTTCACATCGAAGTGTGTGGAGGAAACCTTGCCGCAGCCGAGCTCCTCGACTAGGTGCAGGGCGCGCTTCATAGCCATAACGGTCGCATACTCGTCGACACCCTTTTCATAGCGCGCGCTCGCGTCTGTGCGCTTGCCGACGCTTCTTGAAGTGCGGCGGATATTGTCGCGCGCGAACTTCGCGGATTCAAACATGACCGATTGTGTAGTGGGAAGGATCTCGGAATTGAGACCGCCCATAACGCCTGCCAGTGCGATCGGGCGCTCGCCGTCGCAGATGACCAGGTTAGAGCTGTTCAGTGTCAGTTCCTGCTCATCGAGAGTAACGATCTTCTCTCCGTCCTTCGCAGTGCGGACATTGATGCCGTTGCCGCGCAGATATGCATAGTCAAACGCGTGCATGGGCTGGCCCAGCTCTGTCAAAATATAGTTGGTAATATCAACCATATTGGAGATAGCGTTCATTCCGACCAGTGCCAGACGGCGGCGCATCCAAGCGGGGGACGGGCCTGTTTTGACATCATAGACATAGTGGCCGATATAGCGGGGGCACAGCTGAGGCGCCTCTACGGTAATGTTAAAGTTGTCAAGTTTTACATCTGTCTCTGTGTAGTCCAGAGCGGGCATCTTAAGCGGCTTCTCAAGGACAGCGGCGACCTCGCGCGCGATGCCGAAGATACTTTGGCAGTCAGGGCGGTTGGCTGTGATGGCGATATCGAAAAGCCAGTCGTCAAGGCCAAGGATCGGTTTTACATCCGCGCCGACCTCTGCGTCATCGGGAAGTACCAGCAGTCCGTTGTATCCTGCTCCGGGATACATGTCTTCGCTGACGCCCAGTTCAACTCCTGAGCAGAGCATACCTTGGGATTCAAATCCGCGAAGTTTGCCCTTCTTGATGGTCATGGTCCCTTCAACAGTAGTGTGGTCACGGCTTGTGGCATAGACGGTAGCGCCTACCAGAGCAGCGGGGAACTTCCTGCCCGCCTCGACGTTGTCCGCGCCGCAGCAGATCTGGAAAGTGCCGTGCGCGCCGCAATTTACCGTGCAGACGTGCAGATGTGTATCCGGAATAGCCTCACAGGTCTCCACAAGACCTACTACGACACCGGAGATATCCTCTCCAACTTCATGAAGCTCCTCTACCTCGAAACCGCAGGAGAAAAGCTTGTCCTGCAGCTCCTGGGGAGTGCAGTCGATCTCTACATATTCTTTTAACCAGCTAAGTGGTGCGATCATAATCTATATCCTCCTTTCCCCGCGTCAGGCATCATTGATCTGCTCAAGGACGCGAAGGTCGGACTCGAACAGGAGCTTGATGTTGTTGATGCCGTACTTGAGCATAGCAGCGCGCTCGATGCCGATTCCGAAAGCAAATCCGCTGTACTCATTGGGATCGATGCCGCAGTTCTCAAGGACCTTGTTGTTGACAACGCCCGCGCCGAGGATCTCGATCCAGCCGGTGCCCTTGCAGAGCTTGCATCCCTTGCCGCCGCAAGCGAAGCAGCTGCAGTCAACTTCTACGCTGGGCTCTGTGAAGGGGAAGAAAGAAGGGCGCAGTCTTGTGCGGGTTCCCTCGCCGTAGACCTGCTGCACGAACTCGTCCAGCATACCCTGCAGATCGCAGAGAGTGATGCCCTTGTCTACTACCAGGCCTTCCATCTGGCTGAACATAGGTGAATGCGTCGCGTCGTCGTCTGAGCGGAAAACCTTGCCCGGGGACAGGATCTTGATCGGGGGCTTCTTGGCTTCCATGACATGGATCTGGCCTGCGGAGGTCTGTGTTCTCAGAAGATACTCGGGAGACAGGTAGAATGTATCCTGCATGTCTCTTGCCGGGTGATCCATCGGAGTGTTCAGAGCCGTGAAATTGTAATAATCGTTCTCGATCTCTGTTCCCTCATAGATCTCAAATCCCATTCCGGCGAAAATATCGACCATCTGGTTCTTCATCTGCGTGATGGGATGAAGATTGCCGCGAGGATCCTTATCGGCGGGAATCGTCACGTCGATCTTCTCGCTCTCATAGCGATGCTGCAGCTCGGCTTCTCTGGCCTTCTCTTCCATTTTGGAGAGATTCTCAAGGACCCAGTCCTTGAGAAGGTTCACGTTCTTGCCGAAATCTGCCTTCTCATCCTTGGGAATGTTGCGCATTTCCTTCATCAGCGCGTTCACTTCGCCCGCTTTGCGGTCCAGATACTTCTTGCGAAGCTCATAGATGCTGCGGGAGTCAGTGCGGCCTTTGGCTTCTTCCAGGAATTTCTCCCGGATCTCATCAAACCTGCTCATAGCTTCTCCTTTTTTATAAATATTATTGTGCAAATACAAAGTCCCATATCCGGCTTCGCTTTACGAAACCGAATATGGGACGAGAAAGGACAAATTCCCGCGGTACCACCCACGTTCAGGCTGCTGATTCATCGCGGACCATCAAGATCAATGACTTGTGATCCGTCGTCTCGGATCATCAGGATCAATGACCTGCGATCCGTCGCCTGCTCTCATTTCAGTGCTGCTCTGTACTGCCGCAGCGGCATTCACTTATCGCTCCCGGAAATCGCCGATGCGCTGTAAAAGCACTTTCACCTGCGATCTGCCTCTGTCGCTTTTCGTGAAGGACTCCCATGCTGAAATTCACATCGCCGCGCACACACCCGTCTCTCAGCCGGTGAACGGGTTCTCTGCCGGTGTGCGGGATCGGCCTGCTACTGACACATGTTCAGCGTCCGCCTGTCACAATTAAAAGATATTCCTTTATAAACCGTAACAATCGCTATTTTAGGCACTTTTCAGAGTGTTGTCAAGAGATTCCGCTTTCCGCGTCAGTCTTCCCTGACCCGGATCAGGAATTTCAGGGTGTAATCCTTCTTGGCACTATACTGATACTCCGGCATGACTCCGGGTCCGCAGGCTCCTGTTCCGATGCCCTGCTGGAAAGCCTGGATCGTCACATAAGTGCCCGTGCGCTTCTCATCTTTACGGTGCTTCATTCTGCAGAGCGACCAGTCGGAATAAGGCTTGATGCCCAGTTCAAAGGGCTTGTCCACAGCCTTGAAAGTGACTGTCACCTTTCCGTTGCTCACACTGGCCTCTGTGCAGTCGCAGCGGTTTCCGCTCTCCTGGGGACGGATATTGGGTTCTGTCATATCAGCCACTTTGCACTCCACAGTGCGGATCGGGAACTGGTCTTTCATGTCGCAGTAGCTCTCCCCGCATCTTCCGGTGTACCTGACGTTGTCAAATACGGAATCCAGGCGGAATGTCTTGCCAAATCTGGGGATGATGTCACCGCCGGAGACACAGTGAAGTGTACTGGTGACCAGAATTCCGTCCTCGGTTCCTTCATAACTGTCGATCACATTGAACTTGCCGCTCTTGTTGACCAGCTCGCTCTCGACCCGGTACCCGTTGAGGATCCTGCTGCATGAGATCACGGTCTCCTCCTGATGCATGTAGGGCTCCATCGAATTACTGAACTTCAGATCGGTGTCGTTATCGGTAGCCGCCCGGTACAGGATCGTGTATTCTGAATTGCTTCTGAGTTTCTCCCCGCCGGGCAGGTCCAGATTGAAATGTCCGTTCGGGAAAGTGCAGGCTTTGGTGAGCAGATGGCCGCCCTCTTCGCCCGGAACACATTGCCTGATCACGATCTGCTCCTCCGACACTGTTTTGCCGGTTCGAAGGTCCTTCGTCGAAACGATCACGGAGAGATTTCCGTCGACAGCCGCCGGTTCGGGTACTATGACAACTGATTTCTGAAGCGGACCGGCGTCAGGTGTGACCACGTTCACACTCCCGTCATTCCAGGTAAAGGTCAGCTCATAGCAGTTTCCTTCCGAAAATGCTGTTGTGTTGAAGACCTCAAAGGTGCTTCCCGAAATATGACTGACCCTGATCGGGCGATAGATAAATCTGATGATCTTCGCGCCGGCGGAAGGCGTCCTGTCGGGATAGAAAAGACCGTCCACGCAGAAATTGCCGTCGTGGCTCCACTCGCCATGGTCGCCGCCGTAGGTGTAGCTGCCGTCTTCATGGAGAACAGCATGATCGACCATCTCCCATACGCAGCCGCCGATCAGGTTGTCGTATTTGTAGATCTCTTCCCAGTAAGCCTCTGTGTTGCCGGGTCCCACTCCCATGGCGTGAGCGTACTCACACATGAAATAGGGCCTGTCATTGAGCTGTTTCTGCTTGCGGCAGTGCTCGCCGGCGTCATGAACCATCTGTACGGAAGGATACATCTCGCTGCCGACGTCATATGCGATCCTCTTGCAGTGGATGGCGCTCTCGTAATGCACGGGAAGATCCGAGCGAAGCTTCAGATAGTCGTACATCGCGTCTGTATTGTGATAGCCGCCCGCCTCATTTCCAAGGCTCCACATTACGATCGATGTGTTGCTATGGATCTTGTCGCGGTTGTAGAGCCGCGATATACGGTCAATATAATGGGACTCCCATTTGGGATCATGACTGATGGTGTTATAGGTCGCCGGAAGCTGCATTGCAAAGGTCCCGTGGGTCTCCAGATCGTTCTCGTCTACAATGTAGAGGCCGTATTCGTCCGCAAGTTCCAAAAGGAGCGGATCCGGAGGATAGTGGGATGTGCGGATCATGTCAATATTGAAATCCTTACAGATCCTGACGTCTCTCTCAATCTCATCAGGCGTCATTGTGTAGCCGTTTGTGCAGCTGGTGTCATGATGGTTTACACCATGGAACTTGATCTTTCTGCCGTTGACCAGGAAGAGATCGCCCTTTACAGTCACGGTTTTAAATCCGATCTTCTCTTTCACACAGCAGCTTTCTGTCTCGTAGTAGATATTATAGAGAACAGGCTCCTCCGCGTTCCATTCTGTCACCTCCAGATCTTTGAAAGTCACAGAGACCATGCACTCGGCGGCATGGGCAGTCTTGCTGCGGGAAAGTCCATGTCCCTCGATCGTGAAAGTGATATCGGCGGGCCTGAGTGTTTTGGCACTGAGCTTGAGGCTGTAGGTACCTCCCGTCTTCTCCGTCTGCGCATCGATCTCGAAGATATCGCTGTCATCGGAGATCCGCAGCAGAACGTCCCGGAAAATGCCGTTGTTGCGGAACATATCCTGATCTTCAAGATAGGTCCCGTTGCACCAGCGGTGTACCACGACCACAAGCTCATTGGTTCCTGCCGTGAGGACTCCGCTCAGATCGAACTCCGCCGTATTGTGTGCGCCTTCAGAGTATCCGACGAACCGTCCGTTCACATACAGATCCATGCAGCTGGCAACGCCGAGAAAAGAGATCACGTAATTCTTGTCAGGGTCATCAATCTCAAGGTCTCTGCGGTATATGCCCACAAAGTTGTACTCCTCACCCGGATCCTTGTAGCGCAGCGAGACCTTCTGGTCCACGCCCACCCAGGAGAAGACTCTCCCGACCTTATCGGTCGTGGGGATCACCGGCGGTTTGAAAGGAAACTGATAGCGGATATTGATATAGAACGGCTTATCGTAACCCCTGAACTGCCAGCAGGCGGGAACATCGATGGTATCGAAAGCCGTTTTTTCCGTATCCAGTATCTCCGGCACCTCCGCCGGTCTTTCATAGAATTTGAAATCCCAGCTTCCGTTCAGGCACACAACCTTGGAAGAAGAATATCTCTTCTCCTTAGGCGCCACGGCGTCAGCTGAAGCCCTGTCCGGATAAGGGATAAAATAGCTCCTGCCGGGCATTTTGTTGATTTCGTAAGTAGAAAAAGTATGATAGTTGTTCTGGTCGATGCGGTATTTCATAGTACCCCCTTACAGTGTGATCAGACGCCCGGAGGCGCCGTCTGCGCAATGCTTCAACTATTATGAACTATTATCCCCCAAAAGTAAATTGAGCCAGGTGGACTATTCCACCTGACTCATTACAACTTGCAATTTCCTTTTTTACTTAATCATTCTCATGACGGCAATGCAGATGCACGCGCCGATCACCGCGACAATGATGTTTCCGATCGTGCCGTAACTATAGATCCCTACGAACCTCAGTACAGTGCTGCCGACAAATCCGCCGACTACGCCAATGATGACATTGCCAAGCACGGAAAATCTGCTTCCCATGATCTGTCCTGCAAGCCAGCCTGCAATTCCGCCTACAATAATTCCAATAATAAGATTCATTTTAAAACCTCCTTAATAAATCGCTGTCCTCAGCGCCACACACAGTGTAGCATGCAGAGATAACCTGTGTAAAGTGAACATGTTCTGATATCCGCTGCATACGGATTCATGTTCCCTCTGCCTGTCATAATAACAGAACGCAGTTTTACTGATTTTCTTACAGGTTTGACATCGCATTCCCAGCCCGCCTTGACTCAACCCGGAAAAGAAGTAAAGTATTTATATAACACTTAATGCTCACAACTTGGAAAGGCATGCATTATGAATACATCAAAATATCCCCTGATCTGGGGACACCGGGGAGCCAGCGGGCACGCCCCTGAAAATACACTGCCCGCCTTTAAGATGGCGGCCGACATGGGCGCCGACGGGGTTGAACTGGACATCCAGATGACAAGGGACGGCGAGATCGTGGTCTGCCACGACGAGACCATCGACCGCACAAGCAGCGGTAAAGGCTGGCTCAAAGACTTTACTTTCGACGAGCTCCGCAGGCTGGATTTCAGTAACGGAAACTCAGCTTACGAGGGCGTAAAGATCCCGACAATGGAAGAAGTTTTCGATCTTCTTGAGCCCACCGGGCTGCTGATCAACATCGAGATCAAGACAGGCATCGTCTTTTATGAGAAGATCGAAGAAAAGATCCTGGAACTTACAAAGCGCAAGCACTGGGAAGACCGTGTTATCTACTCTTCCTTCAATCACTATACGGTACGCAGGATCAAAGAGCTGAATCCCGAAGCGAAGACAGGCCTTCTCTACGGAGACGGTCCCATTGACATGCCCGGTTACGGACACAGCCTTGGCGCGGACGCTTTGCACCCCGCTTTCTACAATCTCCAGTATCCTGATTTCATGGAGGACTGCCGCAAGTATGGCCTTGATGTCAATGTCTGGACCGTCAACTACGCAGCCGAGCTTCGGGCCTGCAGGGAGTACGGCGTAAATGCGGTCATCACTAATTATCCGGCAAAAGCCAGAGAACTGTACGAGGCAGAATCATGATCGAACACAAGATTCATTTCCTCGGAGAAAAGGATTATATTCCCGTAATGGAGACTCAAAACCGGCTCTGGCGGGAGCAGCATGTAAAGAACGGTAAAATCACCACCAGGGACGGGATCAGGCTCAACTACTATCACGCGGAACATCCTCATCCCAAGGCAGTTGTGGTCATACTGCACGGTTACTGCGGGTTCTGGGGCAAATACCACGAATTTGCCTGGTATTTGTGGCAGGCAGGCTATACGGTTTTCTTTCTGGAGCAGCGATGCCACGGTTATTCCGGCGGTAAACTTCCCGAATATGATGTGGTCCACATCGACACCTTTGACACCTATGTTAAGGACCTGCGCGAATTTATGGACCGGGTGGTCAAACCCTCCTCAGGAAAGCTCCCCCGTCTTCTTTTGGCCCACTCCATGGGAGGCGCTGTCGGCGCTCTCTTCCTCGGAACCTATCCAAAAACTTTTAGCGGGGCGGTCCTCACTTCCCCTATGCTCAAACTCCATACCGGAAAGATGACTCCCCGCAGGATCGAAGCTTTGCGGACCTACATGAAGATTACCCGCAGTCAGAAAAAGATGTGCTTCGGACAGCATCACTTTGATCCCGAGCCCGAATTTCCCAATAGCAGCACGCTCTCGAAGGCGCGCTACATGTACTTTTTCAGGCAGCGGATCTTCGACTCCCATTATCGCACTTCCGCCCCATCCTTTGGCTGGGTGATGGCAGCTGTCGATGTGACCGGACTCATTATGAAGCGCGCGCACAGAATAAAGATCCCGGTCACGCTGATGCAATCGGGGATCGACACACTGGTGGATGAGGCCGGCTTCAGCGAGTTCATGAAGAGAGTTCCCCAGGCCGGACTGATCCGTTATGAAAATGCCAAACACGAACTCTTCAACGCGGCGTCAAAAGAGAGAAAGCAATATTTTGCCGATGTAATAGCCCAGTTCGACCGAATGTGCGGACAGTAAAAAACAGCAGGTGACCAGTCACCTGCTGCTTCTTTTTTATTCATTATTATTTTGCCAGCGGCTGCTTATCCGAGAGTCTCAGGAAAACGAAACCCAGCAGGAAGAAGACAGCCAGGGAAGCGACCGCGATGTTGATCGTACCGCCGGCAAGCTTGACCCATGCGATGACGGCAGAACCAAGGAACGACGCTCCTTTGGCAAAAATATCGTAGATGCCGAAGTATTCTCCGGAGTTCTCCGCGGGAATGATCTTGGAGAAATAACTTCTTGATAGGGACTGGATCGAACCCTGGAAGCACCCGACGCCAAACGCGAGAATGCCGAAATCGATCAGTGTGTGCAGCGTCAGCGCGTAGATACAGACGCAGAAATATCCGACGATACAGGCCAGGATCAGCGGAACAGTGTCAAACTTCTTGGAAAGCTGAGCGAATACGAGCGATCCTCCAAAAGCAACAACCTGCGTAGCCAGAAGGAAAACGACCTGTCCGACGGTGGGAAGCCCCAGATCCGTGCCTATGTTGATGCAGTTGTCGATAATGGTGCCTACGCCGTCGATATAGAGGAAGAAGGCGATCAGGAAGAAAAGCACCTTCTTGTCGTGGGTTGCGATCTTTCTGAGCGTCCCGTAGATCTTGCCGAATACAGCAGATATCTCTCCCCTCTCCGCTTCAACGTAGTTGATCTGCTTGTATTCTTTCAGAAGAGGTAACGTTACAATGAGCCACCAGATACCGGTCACTGAGAAACCTATGATCTTGGCGACCATGGGCGAGAACACCATGAGATCTTCGCTCAGACCGCCGCCCAGGATATAAGCCACCATCGCAATTATGAAAGGAATGCAGGAGCCTATGTATCCCCACGCGTAGCCGTAGGAAGAGACTTCGTCCATTCGCTCTTCCGTCGTGATGTCGTTGAGCATAGAGTCATAGAAAGTCAGCGACATGGAATAAAAGATCTTGGTCAGGACAAATATGACGATGAACATGACCCAGGACATCGCGAATCCGTTCAGGATGCATCCTGCAACGCCGAGCGCCACAGCGGTCTGGAAAAAGATCTTCTTGCGATTCTTGTGGTCCGCCAGCGCTCCGCAGACCGGCCCGAGCACCGCCACTATGATCGTAACGACCGAGATAGCGATGGAATAATAGGCTGTCGCCTGGTCGCCGGTGATCTGCCCGGGCGCCTCCCCGATCGCAAGCGCCTTGAAAAAGATAGGAATGAGCGAGCAGGCCAGCATCGTGAAAGCAGAATTACCCACGTCATACAGCACCCATGCGCGCTCTTTTTTGGTCAGATTTTTGAACATGATCTTTTCCCCCTGAAAGTCAGTCTTGTTCGTCTGTCATCCGCAGCTGACAACGACTGTAGCTATTATACCAAATCACCGGCCAAATCACATCTCAAAGTATCGCCGGCCGCCATTTCAAAAAAGCGCCCGCCCGGATAAAATCCGAAAGCTGCAGCAGAAAAATTTCCGGATTCTATGTTTTGTCCCGACAAAAAGAGTGCTAAATTGTTACTGAGAGTATAGAAACCCGACAGACCTTACCATTAGAAGAAAGGAAAAAATATGAGCAAGATCGTCATTATGGAATCGCTCGGCATTTCCGCCGAGGAACTTGCCATGCGCAAGAAGCCTTTTGAGGAAAAGGGACACACGTTTGCCGATTTTCCGCGCACCACTGATATTCCGACTTTGATCGATCAGGCGAAAGACGCGGACGCCATGATCATCGCCAACATGCCCATGCCCGCCGAAGTGATCCGCAGCTGCCCCAACCTCAAGTTTATCGACGTCGCCTTTACGGGCGTTGACCATGTGGGCCTCGACGCCGCAAAAGAAAAAGGCATCGCAGTAAGCAATGCCTCCGGCTACTCCAACGAAGCAGTTTCCGAACTGGTTCTCGGTATGGTGCTCAGCATCCTTCGCAACGTCCGCGCAGTTGAAGACCGGTGCCGCGCTGGCCAGAC